>DATEQI010000494.1:0-7659 GCA_035272805.1 Alphaproteobacteria bacterium
GTCCCCATCCTTCGAGACGCGTCGCAAGCGCGACGCTCCTCAGGATGAGGACTTGGAGCTTGGGTTTCACCTCATCCTGAGGAGGCCGCGAAGCGGCCGTCTCGAAGGATGAGGTGAAACTGACCCACTAGCCTTGCTCCCGCGCCTAATCCTCGTAGAAGATGTCGACGCGCCGGTTGGCAGCGTCCCCCTTGACACTTTCGACTGCGACGACGGGCGCGCTGTCCCCTTCGGCGCGGACGACGAGCGCCCCCGACTTGATGCCGAGTCGGCCGAGCGCCTCGGCCACGGCACTCGCCCGCTCGACCGAAAGATTGAAATTGTCGAGCTTGGTCTGGTCCAGACCGTCGCCCGTCTGCGAGGCGTGTCCGACCACTTCGAGCGAGCCGCCGTCGCGTCCCACGTCCTCGACGAGCGGCTTGAGCTTCGCCACTTGGCGGGGGTCGATCGCGGCGGAGCCCTCGGCGAAGAACACGATGGCGGCCCGATGGGGCAGGCCGAGGGCGGCGGAGCCGGGCGTATTCTTGCCCGGGGTCAAGGGCGGCGGAGACGGCTCCGCCGAGGCGCCGGCGTCGGCGAGCTTGACCGGCTCCTCCGCCTCGACGAAACCCGGCGGAAGTGGCGCCGGTGCTGCCGGAATCTCCGGTGCCGTGGCCTTGTCGGGGGTGTAGGTCGTGGCCTTGTTGTCGGCCTCGAGCTTCTTCTGGAGCTCGACGCGCGCCGCCTTGGGGCTCGCCCCAGGCACGGAGGTGGGCACCGAGGCGAGGTTCGGGTAGGGTTGATCCGTGCCCGGGATCGCACCCGCCACTTCCCTGACCAGGCCGTTGCGCCAGGCGACGAGATCCTCGGGCTCGAAATCGCTGCAGGCGCCGAGCGTCAGACACAGCAAGGCAAGGAGGGCAAGCCCGACGCGCCAGCGCGGCCCGAACGAGCGAGCGCGTGCGGGCCCCAGGAGAGCAATGCGCCGGCCGGACGACCTTGCCATCGAAATACCACTCCTCCGCGGTCCCGCCCGCGAGCCGCGAGACCCCTTCCAGCCATCTTATCTTGATTGCAAATATCGTGTAATGGAACCATATGGGTCGCGCAAGCCGAGGCTGGGGGTCTCCGTACCAATCCGGGGCCGCGGCAAGCCGGAGTGGTCGAGAAGGAGTGCGTGATGGCGATTGAAACCGCTCCCGGCAAGGGAGCTCCCGATATCAAGCTGCCCGATCCGGTGGAGTTCTCGCGCTCCATGGCCAAGATCGCCCAGCGCAGCCAGCGCCTCGTCACCGAGTTCTTGGCACGGCAGCAGACGGACCGCCACGTCGGCATGAGCGACCCCCTCAACGTCGGCAGCGCCTTCCTCGCGATGACCGCGAGGCTGATCGCCAACCCCGCCAAGCTGATGGAGGCCCAGGTCAATCTTTGGCGCGACTACATGACGCTGTGGCAAAACACCACGCGCCGCTGGCTCGGCGCAGAGGCCGAGCCCGTGGCAGAGCCGCACGCGGAGGACCGCCGCTTCAAGGACCCCTCCTGGGACGAGAACCAGCTCTTCGACTTCATCAAGCAGTCCTACCTCCTCTCCGCGCGCTGGATCCAGAAGACCGTGCGCGAGGTCGACGGGCTCGACGACAAGACCGCCAAGAAGGTCGACTTCTATACGCGCCAGTTCGTCGACGCGATGGCGCCCTCGAATTTCGTGATGACCAACCCGGAGGTCATCCGCGCCACCCTCGAGTCGGGCGGGGAGAATCTGGTCAAGGGGCTTTCCAACCTGCTCGAGGACCTCGAGCGCGGCAAGGGCAAGCTCCACATCAAGATGACCGACATGGACGTGTTCAAGCTCGGCGAGAACATCGCGGTGACGCCGGGCAAGGTCATCTTTCAGAACGACCTCCTCCAGCTCATCCAGTACAACCCGACGACCGCGGAGGTATGGAAGCGTCCGCTCCTCATCGTGCCGCCGTGGATCAACAAGTTCTATATCCTCGACCTCAGGGAGAAGAACTCGTTCATCAAATGGGCGGTCGGAGAGGGGCACACGGTATTCGTGGTCTCCTGGGTCAACCCGGACGAGCGCCTCGCCGCCAAGACCTTCGATGACTACATGTTCGATGGCATGCTTGCGGCGGTGGATGCGATCACCAAGGCGACCGGCGAGGACGAGGTCAACGTCATCGGCTACTGCCTCGGCGGCACGCTGCTTGCCTGCACGCTCGCCTACATGGCAAGCAAGGGCGATTCCCGCTTCAAGAGCGCCACCTTCCTGGCCTCCATGGTCGACTTCGAGGAGGCAGGCGAGCTTGGCGTGTTCATCGACGAGGAGCAGCTCACCTCGCTCGAGGCCATGATGCGCGAGAAGGGCTACCTCGAAGGCTCGGCCATGGCGACCACCTTCAACATGCTGCGCGCGAACGACCTCATCTGGTCCTTCGTGGTCAACAACTATCTCCTCGGCAAGGACCCCTTCCCCTTCGACCTGCTTTATTGGAACTCCGATTCGACGCGCATGCCCGCGGCGATGCACAGCTTCTATTTGCGCAAGATGTATCAGGAGAACCTGCTGCCGATCCCCGGCGGCATCGAGCTCGGCGGCGTTCCCATCGACCTCGGCAGGGTCACCCTTCCCGTCTTCATCCTCTCGACCCGCGAGGACCACATCGCACCCTGGAAGTCGACCTACGCCGCGACCCGGCTTTTCAAGGGAGCGGTCAGGTTCTGCCTCTCGGCCTCGGGCCACATCGCGGGCGTGGTCAATCCGCCGGCTGCCAAGAAGTACTGCTACTGGACGAGCGGCAAGTCGCCGGGCACGGCGGAGAAGTGGCTCGCCCAGGCCGAGCAGCGTCCCGGCTCGTGGTGGCCCGAGTGGGGCAAATGGGTCGCCAAGTTCGGCGGCGGCAAGCTGAAGGCCCGCGTCCCCGGCGCGGGCGCGCTCAAGCCGCTCGAGGACGCCCCCGGCTCCTACGTGCGCGTGAAAGCGGGAAGCTGACGCACGCCGCACTGCCGCTGAGGAGATTGCTGCACCCCCCATCGCGTGTCACCCTCGGGGCCTCTCGCAAACGGAGGCCACCATGGCGACTTTCCGGCTGCCGCTTTCCGGCAACGTGACGCAAGCGATCAATCCCTGGAGCTGGGCCTTCAATCCCACGGGCGGCCAATACGGCCTGATCAACGTCGAGCTCGGCAGCTCCGAGAATCCCGCGGCCGAGGGCGCGATCCTCGAGAATGTGGGGAGCTACGGCAAGCAATTGGGACGCATCGGCGACGCGCTCCTGGTGCTGCTCGATCATCTCGAGCGCCAGGACGCGAGCCTCAAGCGCAACCCGGCCATCATCGCGCTCAGGCAGCAGGTCAGGGCGGTCGGAAAGGTGAAGGACAAGCATCCGCGCGCGACCGCCTGACGCCGGCGAGGACGCGAGCTAAGAGCTCCCCAAACGCCTGGATTGCTTCGCCTTCGGCTCGCAATGACGATTTACGTCATTGCGAGGAGGCGGAGCCGACGAAGCAATCCAGAGCCTCATGGAAATAGCGGCTGCTGCTCGAGGCCCGCGGTCTCGGCCAGGCCCTGCATGACGTTCATGTCCTGCACCGCCTGGCCCGCGGCCCCCTTCACCAGATTGTCGATGACCGAGATGAGAATCGCGCGGCCGGGCACGCGGTCGGCAAAGACGCCGATCAGGCAATGGTTCGAGCCGCGCACATGGCGCGTCGCAGGTGCCGATCCCTTGACCACGACGCGCACGAAAGGCTCGCCCGAGTAACGCTGCTCGAGCGTCGCCCTGAGATCGTCCACCGCGGCACCGCCCGCAAGCCGCACATAGATCGTCGAGAGGATGCCGCGGTTCATGGGCATGAGGTGGGGCGTGAAGTTGATCTTGAGCTTGCGCCCGGCGACAGCCGAGAGCTCCTGCTCCATCTCGGGCGTGTGGCGGTGGTGGGCGACGCCATAGGCGTGAATGCCCTCGGAGACCTCGGCGAACAGCATGTCCTCGCGCAGCGAGCGGCCCGCACCGGTGACGCCCGACTTGCAGTCGACGATGATGTCGTCGGCGTCGATCTGGCCGGCCGCGACGACGGGGACGAGAGGAAGCAGTGCCGCGGTCGGGTAGCAGCCCGGCACGGCGCAGAGCCGCGACTTGCGGAGGGCGTCGCGCTTGAGCTCGGTGAGTCCGTAAACCGCCTCCTTCTGGAGCTCGCGCGCCAAGTGCGGATGGCCGTACCATTTGGCGTACTCCTCGGCGTCCTCGAGGCGAAAATCGGCCGAGAGGTCGATGACCTTGAGCCGGCGCGGGAGTGCTGCGATCACCTCCTGCGTCGTGCTGTGCGGCAAGCCGCAGAAGACCAGCTCCACCTTGTCCCAGTCCGCGTCCTCGATCTTGATCAGCTCGGGCAAGCCGAGGGTGCTTAAATGCGGAAACACCTGGCCAAGCGCTTTGCCCGCGTGGCGCTCGGCGGTGAGCAAGGCGAGCTCGGCCGCGGGATGGCGGGAGAGCAAGCGGATGAGCTCGGCACCCGTGTAGCCGCTCGCACCCAGGATGGCGATCTTGATCCGGTTCGTTTGCTTGGCCATGACACGCTGCCTTTCGTTCTTGCCTCAGAGAGTATGTCGGCGGAGCGAACGCGAAAAGGGGCGTCCCTCTCGAGGACGCCCCTTTGGCAGGAAAGCCGGTCCGCGAGGGATTAGCGCTTGGAGAATTGGAAGCTACGTCGCGCCTTGGCGCGGCCGTACTTCTTGCGCTCCACGATGCGCGCATCGCGCGTGAGGAAGCCGGCCTGCTTCAAGGTCGGACGCAGCTCCGGCTCGAAATAGGTCAGCGCCCGCGATATGCCGTGCCGCACGGCACCCGCTTGACCCGAGAGCCCGCCGCCTACGACGGTGCAGATCACGTCGAACTGGCCGAGGCGGTTGGCCGCGATGAAGGGCTGGTCGATCAGCATGCGCAGGACCGGGCGCGCGAAATAGACCAGGCTCTCGCGTCCGTTCACGGTGACCTTGCCCGTGCCGCGCCTGATCCACACGCGGGCGATGGCGTTCTTGCGCTTGCCGGTGGCATAGGAGCGGCCCTGCGCATCCACGCGCGGCTTGAGCTCGGGGGCGGAAGCGGCAATCGCGATCTCTTCGGCCATGCTCAGGCGCTCCTCTTGTTCTTCGGATTGAGGGCGGCGAAATCGATCTTGGCCGGACTTTGCGCCTCGTGCGGATGGCTCGGGCCGGCGTAGACGCGCAGATTGCCCATCTGCTTGCGGCCGAGCGGCCCGCGCGGCACCATGCGCTCGACCGCCTTCAAGAGCGCGCGCTCCGGATGCTTGCCGCTCAAGGTCTGGCCCAAGGTGCGCTCCTTGATGCCGCCCGGATAGCCCGTGTGCCAATAGAACTTGCGGTCGGCGAGCTTCCTGCCGGTGACCTTCACCTTCTCGGCGTTGACCACCACCACGTTGTCGCCGCAGTCGACATGGGGCGTGAAGATCGCCAGGTGCTTGCCCCGCAGGCGCCGCGCGATCTCCGCCGCGAGCCGCCCCAAGACGACGCCTTCGGCGTCGAACAGCACCCACTTCTTCTCGACCTCCGCCGGCTTGGCCGAATAGGTCTTCATGCTTGCCACCACTCGCTCGCACATGAGCGGGTCCCGAGAGGCTCCCCCGGGACCCGCGATGATGCCCGGACTATGGCAGGAAAACGGGCGCTGTCAACCGCAAAAGCGCGGAATCATAAGGGTTTCGGTAGAGGTATCATGGTACCGCAGAGCTTTCGCCGTGGGCCTGGGCGGGTAGGGCATAGGTGCCGGTGGCATGGGCGACGGGCTTGGGCTCGCCCGCCGAGCTGAGCGTCACCTCGATGACGGCAAGCCGGCGTCCGAGCCGCAGGAGCTCCGCCTCGGCGATCAAGTCCGCGGGCTTGGGGGCACGCAGGAAGTGGATCGTGAGGTTGCTGGTGACCGCCATGATCGCTTCGCCGCGCAAGCTGAGCACCGCCGCATACATGGCGCAGTCCGCGAGCGCCATCATCGCGGGGCCGGCGATGGTACCCCCCGGCCGCATCGTCTCGGCCTTGAAGGGCAAGCGGATCGTCGCCTTGCCCTCGCCGAGCCGCTCGGCACGGAAGCCAAGCCCGTGCGCAAGCGGCAGCTCGCGCTCGACCAGAGCCTGGAACTCGGCGGCGCTCATCTTGTGCATGGCCTCTCCCCTTCCCTCGTGGTGCCCCGCCTCTGGGTAACGGGTCAGTTTCACCCCCTCCTTCGAGACGGGCCTTCGGCCCTCCTCAGGATGAGGTGAAACCCTAACCAAGGTGTCCTCATCCTGAGGAGCGTCGCGCTTGCGACGCGTCTCGAAGGATGAGGATTCAGCCGAACTGACCCACTACCCGCCTCTGACGTGCGTTGACGTTTACGTAAAGGTAAGATTAAGCTCGCGCGGCTGCCGAGACAACCCTCGTCCTGGAGGCGCAATCATTCCGGCGGCAAACCTCGCGCGAGGCGGAAGGACATCATGGCTGTGATCGTCGAGAAAAGCGGGCCGGTCACCACGATCGTGCTGAGCCGACCCGAGGTGAAGAACGCGGTCGATCCCGCGACCGCGCGCGAGCTCCACAAGTCCTTCCTCGCCTTCGAGGCCGATCCCGACGCGCGCGTTGCCGTGTTCTACGGTGCCAACGGCAGCTTCTGCGCCGGCTACGATCTCAAGGCGCTGTCCTCGGGCGAGGGAGCGGAATGGGCGGAAGCGATCCAGTTTCCGGAGGACGGCACCCGCCCCGCCCCGCCCGGGCCCATGGGGCCCTCGCGCCTCGAGCTCAGCAAGCCCGTGATCGCCGCCGTCGAGGGGCCGGCGGTCGCAGGCGGCACCGAGCTCGCACTCTGGTGCGACTTCCGGGTCATGGCCGAGGACGCCTATTTCGGCATCTACTGCCGGCGCTGGGGCGTGCCGCTCATCGACGGCGGCACGGTGCGCCTGCCGCGCCTCGTCGGCCTGGGGCGGGCGCTCGAGATCATCTTGACCGGGCGCAAGGTCCCGGCCGAGGAGGCCTTGCGTATCGGGCTTTGCGAGTACGTCGTTCCGCACGGCGGGGCGCGCGCAAAGGCGGAAGCGCTCGCCCATGAGATCGCCCGCTTCCCGCAAGCCTGCGTGCGCGCGGACCGCGCCTCGGCCTGTCGGCAGCACGGGCTCTCGCTCAACGAGGCGTTGCGCCAGGAATTCGCCGGCAGCCTTCCCGTCGTCCGCGCGGAGGCCGTGGGTGGCGCCGGCCGCTTCGCAGGCGGCAAGGGCCGGCATGGAGATTTCGGGGAGATTTGAGCAGAAGGAGCGGCGAGCGAGGTTTTCCCGAGCAGTGAATGCGGAGTATATTAGCCTCGCTCACCGGGAAAGGATCGCTCGACCATGACCGCAACCGCGCCAACGACCGAGAGGGCTAGCCTCGCCAACGAGCCGATCCTGCTTTTCGAGCAAAGTGGGGGGATCGCCACACTTACGCTCAACCGCCCGAAGCAGTTCAACGCGCTCTCGGAGGCGCTCCTCGACGAGCTCCTCGCCGCACTCGAAAGGATCGCCAAGGACGAGGCGGTCCGCGTCCTGGTGCTCGCCGGCAACGGGCCCGCCTTCTGCGCAGGACACGACCTCAAGGAGATGCGCGCGCGCCGCGAGCCCGACTACTACCGCGCCCTCTTCGCCAAATGCGGACGC
>DATEQI010000495.1:0-4924 GCA_035272805.1 Alphaproteobacteria bacterium
TTGACGAGAATGGCGGCCCCGAGTGCTGCCCCGCAGAGCGCCATGCGCCCGCGCGCCCGTGCTAAGAGGGCGAGGGCTAAGAGGCCGACCACCACGGCATCGACGTGGCCGTTGCCGGCGAATTCCCAGATGGTGAGCGGATTCCAAGCGTATATGAGTACCCGCTCGCGGGGCAGGCCCAGCATGCCGAGCAGCGTGACGACGGCGGCGATCGCCACGACCTCGGAGAGAACCATCGCGATTTTCATCGCGAGCACGGAAGCGCTTATGCGGGTCGCGAGGAAGAACACGGCCTCAGCCGCCGGCGGATAGACCGTCGGCGCGTACTCGGCGCGGTTGACCCTGGGAAAGATCTCGGCGTCGCGAAGCGAGGCGAGCTCCGGCGCTTGGGGAATATAACGGTAAGGATTGATGCCGGCCCCTTGCACGCGACCGTCCCACACATAGCGATAAATGTCCGTCGAGAGAAACGGGGAGACCGGCAGGATCATGAGCCTCACGGCGCCCGCGACGATGAGGACGATCCAGAGGAGCTGGCGCCGGGCCGGGCCGCGCAACACGATCGCGACGGCTGCGAGGTAGAGCACTCCCGACACCAAGGCGACGGCCACGAAGAAATCGAGCCGGGAGCCCGACTCGATCTGAAGCTCGCCGGGGATGCGAGCCGTCAGGCCGAGTGCGGTCAGTCCGATCAGCGCGCCGCCGATCAGCATCAGCATGGAGGTGCGCGTAAGCGCCGGCCGCAGGTGGGTGCTTAGGCTCATGAGGCCATGCGATCCGCGGGGACGGACATGGCGGCTGCCTCGAGCCTCTCGGCGAGCTTGAGGCGAAAGACGCATGCGGTCGTAGCAGGTGCCGGATAGGGTGCGGCGGCACCGCACTCCCGCTGCCCCGCGCCGGTGACTTCGCCGACCAGTCTCCGCAATGACGTGCAATCGTCCACGTCATACCAGGGGGCGAGCCGGACGATCTCGAGCCGCAGCGCCTTCGCGCGCTCGCACGTCTCGGCCGCCACGTGCTCGCTGCTCCAGCGGATATCCTCGAAGAGATGCGCATGGGGCGCCTTGAGGCCGAGGAGATAATAGCCGCCGTCCTCGGCCGGCCCGAGCACGATGCGGTCGCCCGCTCCGGCGAGCGCAAGTGCTGCCTGGCGCAGAAGTGCCGTGGGCAGGGTCGGGCTGTCGGAATTGAGGAGGCAGACGGAATCGTGACCGCGGGCGAACAAGCCGCGCGCCGCGTGCAGCAGGCTGCGGCCGAAGCCGCGCACCCTGGGCGGCGTTTCGATGGCGCCGTCGGCGAGCACCAGCGGCGTGTTCGGCGCAAGCGCGCCATCGAACAGGTGCTCGCCGCCCGCAGGCGCGTACGCGACATAGCCTTGGATCGGCGCGTCGCGGGAGGCAAGTGCTATATTCTCCGTGACGTCGCGCAGAAAGCTCGCGCTCAAGGCCATGGCCTCCTCTGGGGCGAGTGGGGGCACCAGCCGCGTCTTGACCTTGCCGGGCTGGGGCGCCTTGGCCATCACCGCGATCGCGGCGAGCGGGCGCGGCGGCAACGAGGCTCGACGATCCATCATGTCCCCGCGAACCAGTTGTATCCCCGGTCTTCCCAGAAGCCGCCCGGAAAGCGGTTGGTGACGAAGATCGCCATGATGTGCTTGGGGTTCTTGAAGCCGAGCTTGGTCGGCACGCGCACCTTCATCGGAAAGCCGTAACGCGGCGGCAGCGTCGCGTCGGCGAACTTGAAGGCGAGGATGGTCTGGGGATGCAAGGCGCTCGCCATGTCGAGGCTGCTGTAATAGCCGTCGGCGCAGAGAAAGCCGACATAGCCCGCCGTGAGATCGGCTCCCACCCGCTCGAGGAAGGAGCTGAGCGTCGGCCCGCTCCATTTGCCGATCATGCTCCAGCCCTCGACGCAGACGTGGCGCGTGACCTGGGAGAATTGCGGCAGGCCGTAGAGCCGCTCGAGCGACCAGGGCCGCTTGTCGGCGATGAGGCCGCCGAGCTCGAGCTTGTAGCTCGCCCCGTCGATATGCGGGATCTTCTCGTCGCCGAGATAGGCGTAGTAGGAATTGTAGCGGAAATCCCGCACGACCATGCTTTCCGGATAGCTCGGCGCCAGTCGCCTGGGGTTGAAGAGCAGCGCCTGCATGCGGTCGTTCCAGCGGCTGATCGCATTCAGCACCGACTGCACGGCGTCCTGGTCCGTGATGTCGCAGCCGCCCAGCATGGCGAGCGCGCCGAGACTCAAGCTTTGGCGCAGAAAGAGGCGGCGCTCGACTTGGGCGACAAGGGCGGTCCGCTGCAAGTGCTGGCGAGGCGGCGCAGCGATCTTGGCGGGCGAAGGCGTTTCGGGTTCTCTCATTCGGCACCCGGCGGCGAGGAGTGCGCTTGGACCGGGGCTGGACTCGATGTCTTGCCGACGATCATGGCGACGAGGGTCTTCGGCACGAGGATGACGAGTGCCAGATGCACGAGGATGAAGAGGACGATCGCCGACATGCATAGGAAGTGCACGATGCGCGCATTGTCGAAGCCGCCGAAGAGCCAGGTGAGCTCGTGGAACTGCGTCGGCTTCCAGATCGACAGGCCGGAAAGGACGGTGAGAAGCATGGCCGAAAGAACGCCAACGTAGGCGGCTTTCTGCACCGCGTTGTAGCGGCCGAGCCGGTGTGCCAAGCGCAAGCGCAGGGCGGCCAAGAAGTCGGCGAGAACGGCGCGCGGGCCGAGCGGCAGGAAATCGCGCCGGAAATGCCCTGAGGCGAAGCCGTAGACGAGGTAGACGACAAAATTGATCACGAGCAGCCACATGCCCGCGAAATGCCATTGCAAGGCACCGGCAAGGCCGTCCTCGTTGTGCACCGCCTCCGACAGGCTCTCCTCGCCGCCGAGGGTGATCGCGACGGGAAAGTGGAACGGCAGGATCGGTTCCCAATTATAGATGCGCCAGCCGCTGCCGATCATGATCAGCAGGGCGATCGCGTTGAGCCAGTGGGTCACCCGGATGACGGCGGAGTGAGTCTGGACGTCCTCGCGCGGAGCCTCGGCTGCCGATTGCGCCATCATGCCGGCACCTCCAGGCCGCCCGCCTTGACGAGCGCTTGAGCGTCGCTGCTGCCGAGGAAAGCGAGGAAGCGAGGTGCCGCCGTGCTCGCGCTCTGCGGCAGGGCAACCGAATAGGCGATTCGGGGGTAGGCGTCGTCGGGGAAGCTCGCCGCCGTCTTGAGCTCGGGGTCCGCGGCGAGGTCGCTCGCCTGGACGACGCCGAGCCCTGCCTTTCCGGTGGCGAGGAGGAAGGCCACGGTCCCGGTATTCTCGGCACCGATGATGCGGCCTTCGAGCGACTGCCACAGACCGAGCGCCTCGAGTGCCGCGCGCGTGGCGGCCCCCGCCGGGGAAAGTGCGGCGTCGGCGAGCGCGAGGTGTGCTGGACCGAGAAGGCCCGCGAGGTCGCTTTCCGGCGTGAGGCGGAGAGGGGGGCGGCTTTCGCCATAGGCGGCGATCACCAGGCGATTGCGCCAACCGTCGAGCCGAGGGGCGGTCTTGACGAGATTGCGACGAAGCGCGGCCTCGAGGTTGGCTCGACCTTCGATAATCGCGAGATCGCAACGCGCGCCGCGCCAGATCTGCTCGAGGAAGATATCGCTCCGCGTCACGAAGAGCCGCACCGGCACGCCGCTTTGCGCGCGCCACAGACGGCCGAGGCTCTCCATCAGTGGTCGCAGGGTGGGATCGCAAAACGCGACCACGTCGGCTGCGCGATCGTCGGCCGCGCGAGCGAGAGGGGCACCGGTCATGGCGCCAAGAAACGACGAAGAGGCCAGAGCTCCGAAGGCGCGTCTTGTGATCGCAGGCATGAGCCCAGGATACTCCGCGGACCCATCCGCAGGCGTCACAACTGCGTGACCGTGCCTGCGCGTGTTCTCACGACTGCGTGACCGTGCCCACGTGGAACATACGCGCAGGCGCGCGACCGCTCATAATGTCGCGATGGCTGCGCCTACGCGGTCGCTCTCGTCTCGATCCTTGCTCGGGGTTGCGGCGTCGGCACGGCGAGCCCGCGCCCCTCACCGGGTCCGGGTGCTTCCACCGTCGCCGACGAGCGTGAAGGGCGCCCAGAAGAGCGGGTGAGCGTAGCTGAACAAGGTGCTTTTCTGCGTTTTGTCGATGTAGCCCGGTCCGTCGATCAGCTCCAGCATCGCCCCGCGCAGCGCGTCCGCGCGCGCCATCCCCTGGCTCTCCGCCTCGAGGCGGAATATGGCCGTCGTCAGCGCCCGGGCGGAAGTGGTCTCGACCGGCCAGTTCGTCACCAGAAGCGCCCGCGTCCCCGCATAGAAGAAGGCCAGGCCCAGCCCTGAGACGGCCTCGGCACCGGCCCCGTTTCCCGCCGCCGTGTTGCAGGCCGAGAGCACGATCCAATCCGCATTGAGCTTGAGGCCGAGGATCTTGCTCATGGTGAGCAGTCCGTCGCCCTCGCCTCCGGCGACGCTGGGGGCCGAGAGGGCCAACGCCGGCTCCGAGAGGCCGTCGAGATCGCCGGGCACCAGGCCGTGGGTGGCGAACATCACCACGCGGCGATCGTCGAGCTTCATCGTGCGTACCGTCTGCTCGCTCGCCCGCGCGCCGAGGAATACGTCGGACTGCGGGTCCGCATGGAGTGCCACCGCGACCTCGCGGACCTCCTCCGCCGTTTCCGGCAGCCGCGGCAGCAGCCCGAGCTCGGCCTCATTGAGCTTCTCGGTCTTGGGAACGCTGCGTCGGTGGAGTGCTAAGCCGCGCGTCGTCATGCCCGTCTTGCCGCCCGAGGTCTCGAGCTCGGCCATCTGCATCCCACCGGGGTGGGCCTTCGCCTCCGCCGCCTCCTTTGCGTTGAACCAGGGATCGCCGAAGCCGATGAACGGCTTGCGCGTCGCCCCGGAAACTCTTGC
>DATEQI010000496.1:0-2554 GCA_035272805.1 Alphaproteobacteria bacterium
CCTTCTCCTTGGCCTCTTTCGCGTGCAGCACTTGCGTGATCTGCGCCAGGATCGACACGGCGATCTCCGCCGGCGACTTGGCCCCGATCGAGAGCCCTACCGGACCGTGGATGCGCGCGAAGTCGGCCTCCGTGAAGCCATGCTCCCGGAGGCGCTGCAGGCGCTTTGCGTGCGTGCGGGAGCTGCCGAGCGAGCCGATATAGAAGCACTCCGAGCGCAGTGCCGCCACTAGTGCCGGATCGTCGATCTTGGGATCGTGGGTGAGGGTCACGAGCGCGGTACGGCGGTCAGGATGCAAGCGCGCGAGCGCATCGTCAGGCCACGCGTGGGTCAGCTCGACGCCGGGAAAACGCGTGTCCGTGGCAAAGGCGCGCCGCGGATCGATCACCGTTACCGCATAGCCGGCGAGGCTCGCCATGGGAACGAGGGCCTGCGCGATGTGCACGGCCCCAACCACCATCATCCTGAGCGGGGGATTGAAGACCTGGATGAAGAGCCGGCGCCCTTGCCAGTCGAGGGTGGCGCTGCGGTCGTCCCGGATCGCCTCCAGCACGCGCGCGAGGGCTTCCTCGTCGAGCGCCAGGCCGCCCAAGACACTGCCGCGCGTCACGAGGGCCTGGGCACCCGAAGCGAGGTCGGTCGCCAGCGCGGTCGGCAGCTTCTCCGCCCGCGCCTCCCGGAGGGCCTTGAGGATCGCGCGCTCCATCTCACTCGACCCGCTCGACGAAGACCTGGACCTTGCCGCCGCAAGCGAGCCCGACCTCCCAGGCCTGCTCGTCGCTGACGCCGAAATCGAGCAGGCGCGGCTTGCCGTCCTTGATCGCGGCGATGGCCTCGCCCACGACCGCACCCTCGATGCAGCCACCCGAGACCGAGCCCTCCATCACGCCCTTCTCGTCGACCACGAGCTGGCTGCCGACGGGGCGGGGAGAGGAGCCCCAGGTGCTGACGACGGTCGCGAGTGCGACCCCGCGGCCCTCCGCGCGCCAACGCTCGGCGAGCGCGAGGATGTCCTCTTGGTAATGGCTCATTCTGCCTTTCCTCCCGGCGTCATCCTTCGAGACGCCGCCTGCAGCGGCTCCTCAGGATGAGGTCCCAACAAATAAGGTCGCATCCTCATCCTTCGAGACGCCGGCTGCGGCGGCTCCTCAGGATGAGGTCCTAACAAATAAGGTCGCATCCTCATCCTGAGGAGGGGCGAAGCCCCGTCTCGAAGGATGAGGGTCCGAGCCAGCGGCTGACCCCTTCCTCGCGCCTGGCACTCGCCGAGCCGAGGGCGGCGGCGAGCTGGCCGAGACTCTCGAGATTATGCACCGTCCTGAAGTCGTCGACATGCGGCAAAATTGCCCGCATGCCCAAGGATCTCGGCTCGAACCCCTCGTAGCGCAAGAGCGGATTGAGCCAGATGAGCCGGCGGCAGGATTTGTGCAGCCGCTCCATCTCCTCGGCGAGCCCCTCGCCGGCGTCGCGGTCGAGTCCGTCGGAGATGAAAATGACGAGCGCCCCCTGGCCGAGCACGCGGCGCGACCAGCGGCGGTTGAACTCGCGCAGCGAGGCGCCGATGCGCGTTCCCCCCGACCAGTCCTCGACCGCTTCCGCCACGCGGGCGAGCGCCACATCCACGTCGCGTTGGCGCAATTGGCGCGTGATGTTGGTGAGCCGCGTGCCGAAGAGGAAGGTATAGACGCGGTCGCGGTCGTTGGTGAGCGCGTGGAGGAAGTGCAGCAGCATGCGCGAATAACGGCTCATCGAGCCCGAGATGTCGCAGAGGACGACGAGGGGAGGGTGGCGCTCGCGCCGCCGGCGCCGGCGCAGATCGATGTCGCTTGCGCCGCCGCGCAGCGAGTTGCGCAAGGTCGCCCGCATGTCGATGCGGGGTCCGGCGGGATCGGCGCGAAAACGCCGCGTAGGCAGCATCATGATGGGAAGGCGCATGCGCGCCATCACCGCCTTGGCCGCGCGCATCTCGTCCCCCGACATCTCCTCGAAGTCCATCTTCTGGAGAATCTCGCGGTCCGAATAGGTCATCGCGGCATCGGCGATGAACTCCGGCTCGGGCGGCTCCTCCTCGGCCTCCTCGCGCCCCTGCACCTCCGCGGCGAGCGACTCCGCGAGCCGGCGGCTCACCGGCTCCTCGGGCATCTCGCCCTCGGGCCGGCGCACGGTCGGCAAGAGGAGCGCCATCATGCGCTCGAGCAGCTTCGGATTGCGCCAGAAGACGTGGAAGGCCTGATCGAAGAGCTCCTTCTGGTCGCGCCGGTTGACGAAGACGGCGTGGAGCGTCCAGTAGAGGTCGTCGCGGCTCTCGATGCCGACGGCCTCGACCGCCTCGACCGCGGCGAGGACCTTGCCGGGGCCGATGGGAAGGCCGGCGCGGCGTAGGGCGCGCGCGAAATGCATCAGATTGGCGACGAGCTTGCCGCCTTCGGGCGGCGGCTCTGCAAGGCGGGCGGTCATCGCCGCTCCCCGAGAGTTTCCGAGCCGTCCCTCACCCGGCTCGCTACGCTCGCCACCCTCTCCCGCAAGCGGGAGAGGGAAGGGGCCCCCGCGGGCC
>DATEQI010000497.1:0-5723 GCA_035272805.1 Alphaproteobacteria bacterium
GCGGCGACCGTCCCGAGCTACACGCTCGTCCGCCTTGCGGCACGGGCGCTGAATATTCGCCCAAGAGCCAGGCCGAGGCATTCATAGGCCGGAGGTCGAAGGCAGCCGCCCGGCAATATCGCTGGGCAACGAGCCGCGCGCAATTGCCTCAGGCCGCCGCTGCACCCTGCCTGAGACGCTTTTCCTCGCGCCAGCGATTGAATATGAAGCTGAAATAACCGGGGGTCTGCGGCACCTTGAGCCCTTTCCGCTCGAGCAGCTCATGGGCCATGGGCAAATTGTAATAAGGCACGCCGGGCAGCAAGTGGTGCTCGAAGTGGTAGGGGATGAGCAGCGGTGCGATGACGAGGCGTTCGAACAGGTTTGCCCGGGTGCTGCGCGACACCCATCGCTCTTCTGCGGTACGCGGCTCGTAGCCGGCCTCGAAGCAATGCTCGCATAATGTGCGCAGCCGAATCTGGGCGGGATAAAGGGTGAGGATCGGCAACACGTAGAAGTAGATATAGAATTCCGGGCCGACGAGCGCCCAGTAATAGGCGATGACGGCCGCTTGTACGATTGCGACCGGCAGGAGCTGGCCGAGCTTGCCCAGGAAGAAGCCGGGGCCGAAGGTCTGCCACGGCGTGGCGCTGTAGCTCTTGCGATCGGACTGCAGGTACTGGAGCAGGCGCTTGATCGCCGAAATCATGAGAAGATCCTGCAGCCACATGCGAAAAAGCTCCGCCGTCGTCTCTTCGGGACGTCCCCATATCCGGTCCGGGTCTTCCTCCGTGTTCAGGCGGATGTGATGGATCTGATGGGAGAGCGCATGGCCTTTGAGGGCGAAGCCGAGCAGTGCGGCGGCGATGCCGCCGACGATGTCGTTCAAGCGGCCGTTGCTCAGGAATTTGCCGTGGCCGGCGCCGTGCACGACCTGGGCGAAACAGTTGAAATTGCGGATCGTCAGGAGCACGCAAAAGGCGGCCGTCAAGACGCCGGGGAAGCTCAAATAAACCACGGGAACGGCGGCTGTCGTCACGAGCGCCGCAATGAAGTCGAACCAAGCGCGTCCATCGCGAATCCGATGCAGCGCTCTGACCTCCTCCGGGGAGAGATTCGCAGTGCGCAGCAAATCGCGGTAGGTGCGCGGAACCTCGTGCTCGATCTCCGAAGCTAAGTAATTGATATTCATATCATCCTGAGACATCATGTGCTGTCGCCACAGGGCCCGTTGCAGCGCCGATCTGTATAGCCTCCCGGAATCGGTGGGTCAATGTCCGCGCTGTAGCGCGTGCGCGGCCAAGATGCGTGCGCGGTCAAGAGGAGCGCTCAAGGGGTGAAACGGAAGGAAAGAACCCAGCGTCCCGCCGCATCGTACGCGTAGAGGTCCTTCCCGTCCGGAACGACCACGGCCAGGCAGACTGCGGGCGCCTGATCGAAGACGAGGCATGCGCCCTCGGGCGTTTGCGCGAGGCTGCCGCGCAAGCCCCACAGCCGCATCAACCCCGGACGCCATGCTTTGCCGCGCAGGACGCCCGAGGCGCCGATATCGACATCGAGGTTCCATTCCGCCGTGCTGCCGCGAAGATGGCGACCACGCAGCGAGGCGATGTCGGTGGCGGGTGCAGCGGCGCCGGCGGGTGCAGCGGCGCCGGCGGGCGCGGCGGCGCCGGCGAGCGCGCGCGCCTCGGCGAGGGCGGCGGGACCTGGAGGCGCCAGCCGCGGGATTTTGGGATCGAGCAGGCTTTCAAAATGGAGGCTCGCGTAGAGCGGCGCGCTCGCGATCGGCTGCAAGGGCTGGATGTCCACCCGTTCCCCGCGCTCGTGCTGCCGCCCCATGGCGACCTCGAGCGCGTAGAGATATTTGCGCCCACGCCTTGCGGATGCCACCGCGGGGGCCGTCACCTCGGGCATGGCGAGGAGCTCTCCCGCGCGCGCGCGCGCGCGCGCCTCTCGCAGGTCGGCCCACCGCAGAGGGGCGTCGGTGAAGCCGGGATGGCGCGAGGCCGTGTCGAGGAAATTGTGAAAGCCGGCGAAGGCGAGCCATAGCGCGGCGAGGCCGGCGAGCGGCAGGCAAGGCTCGCGCGTCGCCAGCTCGCCGAGCAGAAGGCCGCCGAGCAGCGCCACGAAGATCGAGGCAAGGCTGGCGTAGTAATTGACCTCGACCAGCCAGGGCGCCAGGGGAAAAATCAGGATCGATTGTATCCACACGAAGATCGCGAACGCGAGCACGAGCGACCAGACGAGCCGACGCTGACTGCGGTCGACGACAAGCAGCAATGCCGCAAAGGCGACGAGCACGGCGATGTACTGGCCGTAATCGCTGGCCTTGACCTCCCAGATGTGCCTGAACGGAAGGTTGCTCGTCCAATTCGCCTCGACCAGGCGGCCGAAGACTGCGTGCGCGGAGACGATCGTCTCGAACAGGCGGCCGGGATCGAAGGTATGGAGAAATGCGCCGAGCGATTGCGGCGTATCGAACATCGCGGCATAGACGCCGCGGAGCATCACGGTCGCGAGCGGCACCGCGACATAACCGTGCCGTTCCTGGAACGAGGGCAGCGCCGCAAAGCCGATCCAAACATAGACCGCGACGGCGCCGAGGAGCGCGAGCGGACCCGCCAGCCGGCGCGCAAGGGGTGCTTCGCGGTCGAAGAAGAGTGGTGCCAGCAGGATGGCGGCGGTCGATATCAGGAAGATGGCGGTCTCGTCGGAAAGGATGGCGCCGAGCGCCGAGGCGAAGAGTATGGCCGTGCCGAGCCAGGGTCGTGGCGCTCGCCGTAGCGCGGGATGCGGATCGCCGAGCGCAACGCCAAGCAGCCCGGTGATGAAGAACAAATTGAGGAAGGGCTTTGCCGGTATGTAGTAGTCGACGAGGATGTCGAGCTCAGCGGGCGACGCGGCATAGAGGAGACACGCGATGACCGCGGCCGTGCGGCGGCCCGAGAGGAAGTAGACGGCCCCATACAGTGCCGCAAGTGCCGCAGGATAGACCAGCCAAGCGATGCCGAGTGCGGGATGTATCGTTCCGATGAGCAGAAGCCTGCGTCTCAACTCGACGTTGAGCGCGGCGCCGAAAAGCGGCAGGAGCCGCGGGCGAGGGTCGCCGATCGCGGCGAGATCGAGAATGCCGTTGAGCCCATGGTCGGTCAGGTACGGCAGATATTTCTGATAATATTCGAGGAAGGTCGCGGCATAAGTCGGGCGCAGCAGAAGATACCAGGCGACCATCGCGAAGAGAGCCGCAAAGGCGGCAAGCGCGAGCGGCCACGCGAACCGGCGGATCAAGGCATCGAGGCGGCTGAGGATCGGAAGATCGACCTCCCACCCACCCGAGGCCGCACGGCTCGACGGGATGAGCGAGAGGCTGCTCTCGACAGGCGCCCAATTCTCGAGCATCGCCGTGCTGTAAATGCCGTGAAGTGCTATCGCGACGGCGGCGGCCGCGGCCGAGCCCGCGCTCCACGCACTTGCGGCCAAGACGAGAACGACGGCGCCCAGTCCGGCCGCGGAGGCAAGGTGGAAACTGCGCACGGACGCTTGGTCGCGAAGAATGCCCTTCAGACGAAAAGCCACATGGAGCGCCAAGTGCGCGGTGACCCAGGCGACGGCAATCATGATCAGCGGCGAGCTCGCCATCGTGGATCCATCTTCCGTTTCGGCAAGTGGTCCTTCCGAACCCAATTATTAGCCGGTCGAGCAGGGACGCGGCAATCTCGAGCGAGGCCGGGAGCCGTCAAGAGGGGCTCGCCGGCGCGCTCATGACGCAGGAAACGACGGTGCCGCCGGTGAAGACTTGCCTCACCTGGTAGCACTCCTCGCGCCGGCGACCGCGCAGCAGGCGCTCCACCAGCTGCTTGTGGCGATCGAGCATGGCCTGGTCGACCGTGAGGAAGGGCCGCTCGCCGGTGACCCACATGAATACCAGCCGTTGCGGCGGCAGTTGCACGTCGTAGGACACGAAGTGAAATTGCGGAAAACGTGCCGCGCGCGTCGGGTTCTCATTCGATGCGTACCAGACCTCGCCGAAATTCGTCATGCCCCGCATCATCATGTCCTCGATCGTCCCCTGCGGGAAGTTGTTCGACGGCATGAGCACGTAGATCGGCAGGCCGTGCGACAAGTTCCAGTCGAACAGGCCGCGTTGCCAATCGCCCGCGGTTTCGAGCAAGGGCAACAACCCGTTGTCCGTGCTGTACGCCCGCCAGTGACAGGCGACCCAGCTGGCCGGCCAGAGGACGAAGACCGCTGCCAAGGCGAGAGACGCATGCCTCGCCGTGGAGTGGTCTTTTAGGGTTGCGGCGGCGAGCACGCACAGCAGGGCAACGATCACTACCCCATCGAAGGCGCTCGCGGCACCCCCGCGCCAGTACGCCATCGCCACCGCGGCAGCGCCGAGGCCCGCCAGCACCAACGCGAACGCGGCCGGCAGGGCGCGCCGAGTGCCGAGCGCCGCCAGGCACAGGAAGGCCAAGATGGCGCTCAGCCAAGCGAGGTTCGAGTAGCTGTCGCTCGACCAGCCCGCCAGGGGGTCGAGCGAGATTTGAGACGGCCCGCCGAGCGATCTGGCGAAGGTGGATAGGACGACGAAGAAGCGGGCGACCGCCGCGATGTCGCCGCCATAATGGAGGAGAAAGAGGCCTGCCATCACGATAGCACCCGTGGGCGCCATGACGGCGCCGAGACGCAGGGCCTCGCCCGGCCTGCTTGCCGCCGTGACCCCCAAAGAGGCCAGCAGAAGAACCGCCGGGAAGATCGCGTAATTGACCTTGAGGGCGCCCAGCAGGCCGGCAAGCACGGCAAGCTCGCAAGCGGCACGGCGCGATCTGATACCCTGCCAGCCGCGGTGGCTGAGCCAGCGCCAGGCGAAGAGGAGGAAGAAGACCTTCGAGTATGCGTGGTAGTCCGGATAGAGGTCGTAGCTAAACACGGTCGAGTGACCGAGCCCCATCACGAGCGGCGCCGTCACCAGTGCCGCGCGAAGTCCGACATCGAGCTTGCGGTCGAGCGCAATTGCGATGGTCAATGTCAGCATGGCGACCACGGCGACGCCCAGCGTGAGCCGCGCGAACAGGCTGATTTGGCCGAAGAGGTCCAATCCGGTCAGTTTGCCGAAAAGGTAGTAGATTGCCTGGATGAGCGAGAGCAGCACGCCTTGGCCCGGGTGGACGAAATCGCCGGGCGCGCCGTCGATCAACCTGAGCGCCCAGAAAAAGCGGTAGCCGAGGTTTTCATGGAAGAGAGTCGGGAGGTTGGCGTTAGCCAGGATCAAATGGGCGGGCGGCCAGAGCGCGAGGAGCGAAGCGGCGACAGCAACGGCAAGAAGGGCACAAGGCGCGTTGCGGCGGAGAGTTGCGAGCATCCTATCGCCAGCCCCTGGCTTGATTGCCGCGCCGCCCCATGGAAGAGGCGCGCCTACGCCGCATTACGGGGAAGCCGCGCCGCTCTGTCAACGCTGCGCTGGAGCGCACGCAGGCTTGCGAGCGCAACATTCCAAGCCGCCGGCCTGCCGGTCTAACGGTGAATCGTTTCGGCTCCGAGGTGCCCCGAATCGACCCGGCCCGATTCAAGCTGATCGATGCGGTCGAGCTCGAAGAGAAGATAGACCGAACCCGGGGAGATGGTTGCCGAGCGCAGCTCCGCCAATTTTCCTTCCTTCCAAAGACGCCAAATCCAGTTCAACTCCCATCTCGAAACTCCGCGGTGCGGGTCGAGGGCCACGAAGAACGGACGCATTTCTTGCG
>DATEQI010000498.1:0-3026 GCA_035272805.1 Alphaproteobacteria bacterium
GCAAAGGAGACAAGCGCGCCTCGATTGGCCCGGTTTTAAGAAGGTTCACCACGGAGGCACGGAGGACACGGAGAGGAACTTTCCTCTAGATTGCTTCGTCGGCTTCGCCTCCTCGCAATGACGAACTCAACCCGTCATCGCGAGCCGAAGGCGAAGCGATCCAGATCGCCTCTCTGTGTCCTCCGTGTCTCCGTGGTGAACCCTCTTTTTTCACTCTGAGGAGCGAGCGGAGCGAGCGTCTCGAAGGACACACCGCACCCCGTCCGAGGCGCCATTGCACAGCGCAATGCCGCCATTTGCCAGCGATCCCCGGACTGTCGTGAATCCCGTAGGGGCTTTGACCCGCGGGTGAGGGGCGCGGCGCGGTCTATTGCTTGGACGAGGTGCTCTCCAGGTTCATCCTGATCAGGAAGTCGCTGCCGCGGCGATAGCCGACCGGCACCTGCGGCTGCGCGCCGAGCTTCTCGGTGATGAGGGGGAGCGCCTCGAGCGAGTACTTCAGGAGCTTGCTCACGGTGATGCGGCCGTTGCCCGGGTCGCGGTCGGCTTGCCCGGCGAGGCCCTCCAGCATGACGTAGGTGAAGGCGCCGTGCCCGAGGGTGGGCAACTCGGCCGCGGTCTGGTCGGGGCGCGAGGCGGCGATGACGGCAATACCCGAATCGCGCGCCACTTGGCGCAGCACCTTGCGGTCGAGGGCGCCCGTCAGGGTCTCGACGCTGCCGCCCGACTTGCAGGCGTCGATGAAGAGCAGGATCTGATTGGCTTCGATGCCGACGACGGCGTCGCGCAGATCGCTCGCCGAAATCGCGCTCTTGGCCTCCTCCGCCTCGCTCGCGAGCGAGGCGTCGTAAGGCAACATGTACCACTGCTTGCCGACGACCTCGCCGTGTCCGGCATAGTAGATGACGACCTCGTCCTCCGGCCTGGTCTCGCGCAGGCTCTTGAGCAGCGCAAGGATGTTCGCCTTCGTCGCCTGCTCGTTGGTGAGCCGGTGCTCCTCGACCTTGCCGAAGCTTCCGGCGCTCGTGCGGGCGAGGGCTGCGAGCATCGCCAACGCGTCGGGGGCGCCGTAGTCGAGGTCGAGCCGCGCGTCATAGTAGGTGTTGATGCCGATCGTCACCACGTGGAGCGTCGGTGCCGCAGCCTCGCCGGATGCGGCGATCACTGCCGTGGCCGAAGCGCCGTCCACACCCTGCTTGCTGGTGCCGACCGCCTCGAAGCCGTTGGTACCCGCAAGCAGCACGCTGCGATAGACGCTGGTGCGGAGCTTGGGATCGTCCGGATTGTCGAGCTTCTCGGAGACCAGCCGCTCGGGCGGCACCAGCTTGCCGTTGTGGAAGAGGTGCACCGACGAAATCCCGCCGCCGCGGTCCGCCGTGGTGACGGTGACCTCGATCTCCTGGCCCGCCTGGTAGGGGCCGGGCGCAAGCGCAAGGCTGCTCTTGGGCGTCGGGAACACCCCCGCCGAGAGCGGTGCCGAGGCGTCCGACACATAGACCGGCCGCGCCTCGAAGAGCCGCGCCAAGAGGCCCGGCTCGTAATATTTCTCCGAGAAGTTGTCGATCGGCAGCTCCGCCGCCGCGACCCACGACACGTCGTCGACCCCCTGCTGCGAGCCGTCGAAGCGTCCCGGCCGATCGACCACGGCCCAGCCCCCCAAGGTCGAGATCATGCGCGCCATGCTCGCCCCGTCGGCCAAGCTCCAGATGCGGATCATGCCGTCCTTCCCGCCGGTCAGGAGGCGCTGGTGCGCCGGATCGACGAGGACGAAGCGCGCCGAGCCTGCGGGCCCGGCGAAGTCGCGGGCGAGCTGGCCGCTCGCGCTGTCGTAGAGGCGGGCAAGCCCTTCCGCACTGCCGAGTGCCACATAGCGCCCGCCGGGGGCGACCTCGGCAGCTGCCGCATTGGCCCTTCCGGAGAAGGCGCGGGCCGCGCCCGCCCCGCCCTTCGGCCACACCCGCATCAGCCCGGTATCCTCCGTCGTCACCGCGTTGCCGGCCTCGTCGAAGCCGACGGCGATGACCTTGCCGCTGTGGCCGTCGAGGGTGGCCACGGCACGCTTGCCGGTGCGGCTCCACAAGATGGCCTTGCCGTCGGCACCTCCGCTCAGGATCGTCTGGCCGTCCGCACTGATCGCGAGCGACACCACGCCCGCGAAATGGCCGAAGAGCACGCCGAGCGGCTTGCCCGTGCCCGGGTCCCAGAGCCGCACCGTGGCGTCCGCCCCGCCGCTCACGAGCAGGCTCTCGTCGGGCGAGAGCGCCAGGGCGTCGACGGAACCAGCGTGGCCCGTCATGCTGCGCATCTTTTCCCCGGTCAGCGCATTCCACACCACGACCGTGCCGTCCGCGCTGCCGCTGGCGAGGAAGGGGTTGCCGCAGGCGAGCGCACCCGTGTGCGCGCCGCCGGCACCACCGGAGATATGGAAGCGCTCGGTCCCCGAGCGCAGGTCGAAGAGCCGGACCGAATTGTCCTGGAACGCCACACCCAGGAGATTGCCGTCCCGGCTCTGGCAGACCGCCTCCACGGCACCCGCCGAGTTCCTCACCTCGAGCACCGGCTCGATGGCACCGGCAAAGAGCGGCGAGGCGCCGACCTCGCCCGTCGTGCTCTCGACAACCGGGGTAGCGGTGGCCAGAAGGTCGTCCGTGTGGACCAAGCCGCTGTCGAGCGTCGACGGCGTCTCCGGCGGCGTCTCCAACGTCGTCTCCGGCGGCGGCGACACCCCGCCCGAGGTCGACGGCGGCGAGGTGGTCGGCGGCGAAGAGGTGGGCGGTACCGTCACCGTCGGCGACGTCGGCGGCGAGCCGCCCGAGGTCGGCGTGTAACCGGGCGGCGGGGTTTGCTGGACGACCGGGTCGAAGAAATAGGGATAAGTCGGGCTGCCGTTGTAGCCGCTCAGCCATATGGGAGTGGTGAAATCGAAGCCGACGAAACTCGACGGGTCGAGCATCTGGGTGTTGGTCAGGCCGACGGCACCGGCGCCGCCGGCGCTTGCCGTCTGGCCCGAGGTGGTGATGTCCCAG
>DATEQI010000499.1:0-5437 GCA_035272805.1 Alphaproteobacteria bacterium
GTTTCACCTCATCCTTCGAGACGGCCGCTTCGCGGCCTCCTCAGGATGAGGTGAAACCCAAGCTCCAAGTCCTCATCCTGAGGAGCGTCGCGCTTGCGACGCGTCTCGAAGGATGGGGACTTGGGCAACGTGACCCACTACTCCGCGGAGCAACGGCGCCCTCGACCGTCGAGGCCCTCGTCGCGGCCGGCCTTTCCCGTTAGACTAGAAGAGCCACGGAAGGCGAGAGGGATAGGATGGACGTCATCGAGACCTTGCCCATCGAGCGTTGGTCGGGGCCCTTCGCGCCCGAGCTGCAACGCCGCGCGACGGAGGCGCTCGAGAGCGGCAAGCTGCTTTATTGTCCGAAGCTCGCCTTCGCCATCGCGGAAGGCGAGCAGGCGCTCCTTTCGCCCACGCTCTCGAACGGCAAGGCCAAGAACATCAGCCTCGATCCCCTGAGCGGCACCTGCCAGGGACTCGCAACCCCAAGCGAGGTGAGCGCCCGCGTCGCCGCCATGATGGAGCGTTTCGCGCGCGCGGCCGGCCGCTTCGTCGCCGAGCTGTTCCCGGGCTACGCCGCCGGGCTCGAGCGCGCACGGACGAGCTACCGGCCGGTCGAGATCGAGGGACGCGGCTATTCAGCGCTCAAGGACGACAAGCTTCTTCACGTGGACGCCTTTCCCTCGCGGCCCACCCATGGGCGGCGCATCCTGCGCCTCTTCACCAATGTCGATCCGCACGGCAAGTTGCGGCTCTGGCACGTGGGCGAGCCCTTCGAGGCCTTCGCCCGCCAATTCCTCCCGCGCGTGCGCAAGCCGCTGCCGGGCGAAGGGTGGCTGCTCGAGAGCCTCGGCATCACCAAGGGCCGGCGCGGCGCCTACGATCACCTCATGCTCGGGCTGCATGACCGCGGCAAGCGCGATGCCCATTACCAAAAAACGGCACCCCAGGCCGCGTTATCGTTCCCCGCCGGGAGCACCTGGCTCTGCTACACCGATCAGGTGCTGCATGCAGCGCTCGGAGGCCAGTTCGCGCTCGAGCAAACCTTCCACCTCGATATCGAGGCCATGGCCGATCCCTTGCGCTCGCCGCTTAAGGTGCTCGAGCGATTGACGGGGCAGGCACTCGTCTGAGCCAAGCCCTCGCCCGCTCAGGCGACGGTCTCGACCGACCCGTCAAGCGCCATCAACAGAAGCTCGGTCTCAAGGCTCGGGTATTTCCTGGCAATGGCCGCCTTGAGCCTGCGCAGCTCCTTGGCGTGGACCTCATATTCCTTTTTAGGATCCTTCGAGAAGTCCTTGCCAAGAATGAGCTTATAGGCACCGCAATCCCGGTGATCGAGGAGCACGACCTGGTGGATATGGTGCAGATCGATGGCGATCTCGAGATGCTCCCAAAAGGTCGTGCGCCAGGCGGGAAACTTGCCGGTCTCGGCGCCCAAGGAGGCGCCGGCAAGCGCCATATGGTCGTATTTCCCGGCCATGTTGCGGCCGTCCATGTAGCGCGTCGTCGCATCCGTGAGGCGGTAATCGATGCAGCTCAACAGCAAGGCGTCGGTCCCCTCGGCGGCGAAGGCGGAAGCCAAGGGGACCCCGGCCAGGGCGGCGGCGGTGCCGAAGGCAAGGAGAGCGAGAAAGCGGCGGCGGTCCGGGACGGCAAGGGCGTGGCGAGCCTGATGGGCGCAACCGCATGGCGCGCGCCGCTCCTCCCTTGCGGTTGGGGTGATCGGGTTGCTTTGCATGGCTTGGCCCCTTCGTGCGTGTGGTTCTCGAGTCCGCATGATGTTATTCCCCGGCCGCGTGCGCGTATAGTCGAGGGGTTTCGCTCTTCCTGTTGAGGCAGAGGGCGGCCGCCCTTAAACTATGGCGCTCGTGCCAACGGGCGAGGGCGGGGAAGGGCATGGTGAGCGAGGCGGCGAGCACCGCATTGGCGGAGCCGGAGGAGGGAGCGCCGCCCATCCGCCTGGCGAACCTCATCTGGGTGGCCTTGGCGCTCCTCGTCATGCTTGCGGCGATCGAAAGCGAGCGGCACTGGTTTCTCAATTTCGTCCATGTGCTCGCGGGCGTGCTGTGGACCGGCATCGACCTCTTCATGGGCTTCGTGGTAGGGCCGATTTTGCGTCGCCTCCCGCTCGCGGCGCGCCGAGCCGTCGTATGCCGGCTGATGCCGCGCACCCTCTTCATCCTGCCGACGCTTGCCGTGATCACGGGAACGGCGGGTTGGTTTCTTGCCGAGCGCGGCGGCTATTTAGCACTCGCCTACCCAGCGTTCTGGTGGGTCGCGTCGGCACTCGCCCTCATCGCCGTCTTGACGGTCCAGGGCCTCGGCATCCTCTTGCCGCTCAATCTGCGGGTCTATTTCGAGCTCCGCAAGCCGCGCCCGGACGGCAACCGCATCGCCCGCATGATGCGCCTTTATGTCCGGATCGTGGCGCTGCAGGGCCTCATGCAGATCGCCATCATTCTGGTGATGGCGCGCTTCGTCACCGGCCTCTAGGGCGTGCCGGACCGCGCAAAAGAGGCAGACAAGGCCGGCTCTCCCGCTTACAGTTGTAGCGTCAAGCGTGCTATAATGCTTAAAAATAGGGCGAAAACGCTGTAAAAACACTGGTTTGGGGCCACTCGCAGCCGTGACTTCGCGGAAGCTGGGGAAAGCCAAGACCATGGCCAATGATCAGGCAAGCGTTACGGTGGCGGAGAGGCAAGCCGCGGCGGATATCGCCGGCGAGCTCAAGGAGCTCGTCGATCTCGGCATCGCGCTCTCCGCCGAGCGGAACCACGAGCGGCTGCTCGAGCGCATCGTCTGCGGCGCCATGTCGATTGCCAAGGCGGACGGCGGCACGCTTTACCTGCGCACCGAGGACGATACCTTGCGCTTCGTCATTCTGCGCAACGACAGGCTCGAGATCGCGATCGGCGGCACCACGGGAAAGCCGGTCAAATTCCCGGCGCTGCAGCTCTACCACGACGCCGCGCGAACCGAGCCCAACCACAATCAGGTCGCGACCCATGTGGCGCATACCGGCGTCACCAGCAACATAAGCGATGCCTATCATGCCGAAGGTTTCGATTTTTCCGGCACGCGCAAGTTCGACGAGAGCACAGGCTATCGCTCGGAAAGCTTTCTCACGGTCCCGCTCAAGAACCATAAGGCGGAGGTCACCGGGGTCCTGCAGCTCATCAATGCGCTCGATCCCGCAACCCGCCGGGTAATTCCGTTCGGCAGCGCCATCGTCCCGGTGATCGAGTCGCTCGGCAGCCAGGCGGCGGTGGCGCTGGAGAATCAGCAACTGATCGAGGCCGAACGCGCGCTCTTCGACTCCTTCATCCATATGATGGCGGGTGCGGTCGACGCCAAGTCGCCTTACACCGGCGGCCACTGCCAACGCGTGCCCGTGTTGACCCACATGCTGGTCGAGGCGGCCTGCGGGGCAAAGGACGGACCGTTCGCCGATTTCGATCTCTCCGAGGAGCAATTGTACGAAATCCGCGTCGCGGCCGGCCTCCACGACGTCGGCAAGGTGGTGACGCCCGTTCACATCATGGACAAGGCGACCAAACTCGAGAAAATCTGCGACCGGATCGACGAGATCCGCGCGCGTGCCGAGGTCATCTGCCGCGATATCGATCTCGCCTACCGTGACCGCCTGGCCGCGGGCGGCGACCCCGCAGCACTGGCGGCCGAGCGCGAAAGTGCCATCGCGACGCTCCGGGACGACGTCAAGGCTCTCTCCGAGTGCAACATCGGAGGCGAGTTCCTCTCCGATGCGACGGTCGCGCGCATACGCGAGATCGCGAAGCGCCGCTGGAGCCTGGACGGGGAGGAGCGTCCCTTCCTGACCGACGACGAGGTGGGGAACCTCACGATCCGCCGCGGTACCCTGAACGAGGCCGACCGTAAGATCATTAACGACCATATCGTGCTGACCATCCAGATGCTGGAGGCGCTGCCGTTCCCCAAACATCTGCGGCGCGTGGCGGAGATTGCGGGCGGCCATCACGAGAAGATGGACGGCACGGGCTATCCCAAGGGCCTCAAGCGCGAGCAGATGTCGATTCCCGCGCGCATGATGGGCGTCGCCGACGTTTTCGAGGCGCTCACCGCCTGCGACCGCCCCTACAAAAAGCCGAAAACGCTCTCGGAGTCGCTCTCCATCATGCGCGCCATGTGCGACAACCGCCATCTCGACCCGGACATCTTCCGGCTCATGGTCAAGTCGGGCATCTATCGGCGCTACGCCGAGCGCTTCCTCCTCTCCGAGCAGATCGACGCGGTGGACGAGGCACCTCTCCTCCGCGAAGGCGGTGCAAGCCCGCGCACCTAAAGCAGCGGGTCGCCGCTAGTGTCCTGGTTCTAAAATTCACCAAATCAGGGAAACACTTGTCATTGCGAGGCGCCCGAAGGGCGACGAAGCAATCCAGAGAGAGTCTCGCACCAAGCGCGCTGCCCCGGCGTACGCCGGGGTTCGCTGCGCTCGCAATGACGGTTATCTCCGGGTGAGACGAACTTCCGAATCGCGCCGCTAGTTGCCCTTGGCGCCCAGGCTCTTGATGTCGCCGTTGATCTCGCCGCCCTCTTCGATCTCGAGCCGGCCGTAGCGGATGGTCCCGCTTACCTGCCCCGTGCTGTGGATCAGGAGATTCTCGCGCACGGTGAGCGAGCCCTCATAGTGGCCGGAGACCTCGGCGCTTTCGATCTCTGCGGCCCCTTTGAAGGTGCCGCTTTCGGCGATCTCGATGGTGTGACACTCCTGCAGCTCCGCCTCGACCCGCCCCTCGACGATGAGGCGGTCGCATGACGCTATCTTGCCGTTGAGCGAGATGTCGCGGCCGACGATCAGCTTCTTGCTCTCGGCTTTGGCCGCCGGCGCCGGGAGGCTGGCCTCCACCCTTCGCGCCGGGTTGGGAATCTCGATCACCCGCCGGTAGGGCTCCGCCCCCGGGCGCAGCGGCTGAAACGGCTTATTGGCCATCTCGGCACTCTCCAAGCCCGACGACCGTGCCTGCGGGGCAGTGGGTGTGGCGCCGCCGCTGCGTGGATTCGCTTCGTCCCGCGAGGTCTTGGCGCCCATGTCCTCGTCGGAACCCTTGCGCTTGAACATTGCTCATTTCCCCTTTGCCGTTTGAGATTCCCGCGCTCGCGCGCCAGCGCCCAGCGGGAGCTGCCGTGGCGTGTTGCATTGTTTTGTGAAAATCTGCCGCGTGATGCCGAGCGGCGAAAGGGACAAAATTGAGACCGGCTCGGGCGGCCAAGTCGATCCTCGCGGCATCACTCGAAGCGGCGGCCCCGAGATCAGGCGCCGTGCCTCGCGCGAAGAACATATCACTGCCTCCGCCGCGTCCTTTCGCGCTGTTGCTCCATCAGCTCCTGGACCTTGCGCTGCTCCCAATCGCGGCTCGTCCACGGCAGCATCTCGTAAGCATATGCCGCATGGAGGCCGACGAAGAGACCCCAG
>DATEQI010000500.1:0-11154 GCA_035272805.1 Alphaproteobacteria bacterium
CGCCCGCGGCGATGGAGGCGACCCACGACATCGACTGGGTCTTATGGTGCCTGCAGCCGGCGCGGCCCGTCCGCGTCTATTGCCAGTCGGTCTCGAAGGTCAACCGCGCGCGCAACAACACGCCCGACTGCTGCTGGATCACCGTCACCATGGACAACGGCGTGGTCTTCACCGTCGGCGCCGGCTGGATTCTGCCGCCCGGCTACCCGAACTTCTCGACGACCCAGATCGAGTTCGTCGGCACCGAGGGCGCGCTCCTGATCGACGACAGCCACAAGGACGTGGCGCTCATGACCATGAAGGGCGGCCTGGTCTATCCGATGTCGACCATGCCGGGCGAAGCCGTGGGCCACGTCTATGCCGGCCCGATGGCGCGCGAGACCGACCATTTCGCCGCCGCGGTGGCCTACGGGCGGCCGGTGCTGGTGACCCCGGAGGAGGCGCGGCAGGTGATGGAGGTCTATATCTCCGCCGACTTGTCCGCCGAGCGCAACGAGCCGATCGCGCTCCCGCTGCGTGCCGGCGACAATCGGCTGGCAGCCGGCGCGAAGGCGTAGGGCCGCCGATCGTCCACCCGCGAACCGGCCGTGGGCAGCTCGACGTTGAATTGCGCGGCCGACCGGCCGGCATCTGTCCCTTGCGGGCCAGCCGGTCCAGGCGCTGCGCTTGGTGGGTAACGCTGGTGCCGCCGGAGTGAATTGAACACTCGACCCCGTCCTTACCAAGGACATGCTCTACCACTGAGCTACGGCGGCGCCGGGAGCGCGGCACCATGCCATAGGCCTCCTTCCGGTGCAAGCGGAGCGGAGCGCGCCGGGGAGTGCTAGCGTCCTGGTTCTGAAATTCGCCACATCAGGAAAACACTTGTCATTGCGAGGCGCCCGGAGGGCAACGAAGCAATCCAGAGAGGGTCTCGCACCAGGCGTGCTGGATTGCTTCGCTGCGCTCGCAATGACGGTTATCTCCGGGTGAGACGAACTTCCGAATCGCGACACTAAAGGAGGAGAACGAGGACGGCGATGACTTCAGGAAGGATGAAGCCGGCGGCGCAGGAGAGGAGGGCGAGCAGCACGAGGAAAAGCACCTCCCGCCCCGTCAAGCGTCCCGGCATGCTCGCCTCGACGGCAGTACGAGAGCCGGTCTCCAATATGTGCGCGGTCATGAGCCTTCCTCCTTGCCGGAAGGCGATCCTTGTAGCTCTCCGACGAGAGGCGCGTCAGTGACCGCCGTCACGCGCCGGTGCCAGCGGGGAGCTCATGCCACCCTCGCGTCGCTCACGGGCATTTCGAGGCGTCGGCGCCGACGCCGACGCCATAACGGCGCTCGCGCAGGCAGCCGTTTACCCAAACCCCCGAGACCACCGTCCCGTTGGCCTTGCGCAGCGTGCCTTTGCCGTGCGCGCGGTTGTTCCAGAACTCGCCCTCATAGCGGTCGCTGGGGAGGTGAAGGTGCGGTTCGCCTGCATCGCCGAATTCCACGCCCGGCAGCCGTTCTGGCTCGTGACCCAGCCCGGCCCCTGCTGCGCGCTTGCGGGTTCCGGGCGCGTTCCGCTTACTGGCACTCCGACAGTGCTATGCCGACGGCGGCGCGACGCTCGCCGTCGCGAAAACAGCCCTTCACCCAATTCCCCGAATACACCCGGCCATCCCCGCTTGCGAAGGTTCCTTGGCCGTTGGCCTCATCGTCGAGCCACTCGCCCTCGTAGCGGGCGCCGTTTGCCCACACGTAGGCGCCGTGGCCGCTCTGCCGGCCGTCCTTGAACTCACCCTCGTAGCGGTCGCCGTTGGCGAACATATAAGTGCCGTGGCCGTTTTGACGGTCGTTCGCGAAGGCGCCGTCATAGGCATCGCCGTTGGCAAGCGCGTAGCTGCCGTGGCCGTCTCGCCTGCCGTCCTTGAACTCGCCCTCGTAGCGGCTGCCGCGCGCATTCACATAGACGCCGCGGCCGTTGGGCTTGCCGTTGCGGTACTCGCCCTCGTAGCGATTGCCGTTGGCGAAGTCGACGATGGCGTGCCCGCTCGCGTGCCCCTCCCTCCAATCGCCCTCGTAGCGGTCGCCGTTGGCCGAGAGATAGACGCCGTGGCCGTCGGGCTTGTCGTCCTTGTATTCGCCGTCATAGCGCGTCCCGCTGGTGGTTACGTACACACCGTGGCCGTTCCGCTTTCCCTCCCGATAGCTGCCCTCGTAGCGCTCGATGGGGCGCCTGTTGAGATACCACTGGAGCTCGCCGTCCCCGTCGACAAGGCCGCCGTCGCAGGCCCCGCTCCACACGAAAGTCAGGTTGGGCTTCGGCCGCGGCTCAGGGCTCGGGTCGGCGACCCGGCAGCCCTTGTCGTCCGCAATCCAGCCCGGCGGAGGCGCATCCTGCTGCTGTGCGTGAGCCGCGTTCAGGAGCGATGCGCCGACGAGCGCGCCGAGAGCGAGCCGCCACATTCGTCACCACCCTTTGCGGCGTTGGAATCAAGCGTCGGAACCACGACACGAGGCGACGGTCACCGGCACTGTGCGAGCGAAGTGCCGACCGCGGCACGACGGTCGCCGTCCCGGAAGCAGCCGCTCGACCAGGTTCCGGAATAGACCTCGCCGCTCACACTGCGGAAGCTCCCCTGACCGTTCGGGAGGTCGTTCTTGAACTGGCCCTCGTAGCGATCGCCGCGCGCGGACAGGAACACGCCGCGGCCGTTCTCATGCCCGTCCCTCCACTCGCCCTCATAGCGGTCGCCGCTTGCCCACACATAGACGCCGCGGCCGTTCTGCCTGCCGTTGATGAATTCGCCATCGTAACGGTCGCCTGTCTTCAAGAGCAGCACGCCGTGACTGTGGAATACGCCGTCCTTGAAGCCGCCCTCGTAGCGCTCCCCGGTGGCGAGCACGAGCACGCCGTGGCCGTTGAAGATGCCGTTCTTGAACTCGCCTTCGTAGCGATTGCCGCTGGCGAAGACGTAGGTGGCGCGACCGGTCTGGCGGTTGTCCCTGAAGTCGCCGTCATAGCGGTCGCGGTTCGCATAAACGTAGACGCCATGGCCGTTCTCGAGGAAATCCAGATATTCGCCCTCGTAGCGCTCGCCATTCCCATAGAGATAGGTGCCGCGAATGTACTCGTGTCCGCTCCTGAACTCGGCCTGATAGCCCTCGGTGGGGCGCTCCCGCTCGTACCACTGGACGACGCCCTTGCCATTGGCGACGCCGTTCTTGCACGGCCCGCTCCAGCTGGCGCCGCGCGAGGGCGACGCGTCGAGGCTCCAAATGCGACAGCCGCCCTTGGCGGTGACCCAACCCGATCTGGGCTGGTCTTCTTCGTGCACTTGCGCCTGGGCCTTGCCTGCCATGAACAGCAATACGGCAACGACGACCCCCGCGATCGCTCGCCACATCCTCCGCCTTCCCCCCTGAACGCGTGCCCCCGGAGCGCTCCTCCGTCGGGGCTGGATTCTAGCACGAACGACGCCGCGTTTGAATCCGCTTCGTTAAGGCTGAGCGGCCTTGGCTATCGCGCCCGCCTTCGCTAGGCTTTATATCGCCCGAAGCCGGGCAGGGGCGGGCAAAGCCGTGGGGGCCGAGATGGGATACGTCGAGCGGGTGTTGCAGCCGGGCGAGACGATCCGGCACACGAGCAGGATTCACCGGGTGGTGTATCTGCCAGGCCTCCTCTTGTGCCTTATCGCGGTCATCGGGCTCGCCTATACGGCAAAGAACGGCGCCAATCAGGCGATCTTAGTGCTTTTCGCAGTCATCGGGGGCGCCGGCCTGGTGAGCTTGGCTTCGGCCTGGTTCCGGCGCTGGACGACGGAAATCGCCGTGACCGACCGTCGCGTCATCTACAAGCGCGGCTTCATCCGGCGCCATACCATCGAAATGAACATGGACAAGATCGAAAGCGTGGATGTGGACCAGACCATCCTCGGACGCATCTTGGGTTACGGCACCGTCACGGTGCGCGGTACGGGCGCCGGCCTGGAGCCGCTTCAGCGCATCGACTCGCCCCTCGAGCTTCGCAACAGCGTGACCGCAAGGTGAGGGCGGCACTTGTCATCGTCGATGGAGAGTTGCCGGGTGCGAAGTCGGAGGCGCCATTGCAAGCCTGTGCGATGAGGGGGGAGGCGAAGAGGGGGGAGGTGAAGAGGGGGGTGGTATTGTGCTGAAATCCGTCCCCGTGCGGCTGGAGGAAATCTACGTTCCGGCCAACCTTCGCAAGACGCTGGACCCGAAAAAGGTCGAGGCGATTGCCGAAAGCATCATCGAGAAGGGTCAGCAGACTCCCATCCAAGTGCGTCGCGACGGGGAGCGCTTTGTCCTTGTGACCGGGGTCCATCGGCTTGAAGCCTTGAAGGCGCTGGGCGAGACGACCGCGGACGCGCTGATCGTCAGGGCGCGCCGACACTAGTCCGCCGGGTCCTTGCGAGCGCGGGAGGACCCGGCAAGAGGCTGCTCCACTCTATCTCTGAACGCGCGAGGTCGTGCGCCATGATGGATCTTTCTACGATCGAGAACGAGGTGATCGACGGCCGCTTCAAGGGCTTTCCCACGGATGCGGCCCCCACGGCGCTCAAGGATCTTGGCGCCAAGCGATGGAGCGTCCTGCGCCAGGACCTGCCGTTTCCCTTGGCACTCCTCAAGGAGTCGGCACTCGAGCACAACCAGGCCTGGATGCGCGATTTCGCCGCCGACTGCAACGTGCTCCTGGCCCCCCACGGCAAGACGACCATGGCGCCGCAGCTCTTCGCGCGGCAGCTTGCGGGCGGGGCCTGGGGCATCACGGTCGCCACGGTCAACCAGCTCGGGATCGCGGTGCGCTTCGGGCTGCGCCGCGCCATCATGGCGAACCAGCTCATCGGCCGGCGCGACATCATCGCCGTGGCGGCACTCCTTAAGCGCCACCCCGATCTCGATTTCAGCTTTCTCGTCGATTCGGAAGCCCAGCTCGCGGCGCTCTCGGCCGCCGCGGAAGCGCTGCACCTCGAGCGCCCCTTCAACGTGTTGCTCGAGATCGGCATTGCCGGCGGCCGCACCGGCTGCCGCAGCGAAGCCCAGGCATTGGCGCTCGCCCGCCGGATCGCCGCCTCGCGCCACGCGCGGCTCGTCGGCCTCGAGTGTTTCGAAGGCCTCACGGTGACCGGCAAGTCCGAGGAGGACGTGCCGCGCGTCGAGGTACTTTTGGAGACGGTCAAGGCCACCGCACTCGCCTGCGATGCCGAGCATCTCTTCGCCGCCGAGCGCATCATCCTGAGCGCCGGCGGCTCGGCCGCCTTCGACATCGTGGCGCGCGAGCTCCCCATCCGGCTCTCGCGGCCCGTCCTCACCATTCTCAGAAGTGGGTGCTACTTCACCCATGACTCCGGCTTCTATGAGCGCATGCTGGGGCCGATCCGCGAGCGCAGCGGGGCGAAGTGGCGCGCGCGGCCGGGGCTCAAGCCGGCGCTCGAAGTGTGGGGCCAGGTGCAGTCGCGGCCCGAGCCGGGCCTTGCCATCCTCACCATGGGACGGCGCGACGTGTCCTACGACATCGAGATGCCGCGGCCGATCGCCTGGTTCCGCGCGGAGGCGCATGAGATGCCTGTGGCGGCCGGAGCGGACTGGCGCATCGCCAAGCTCAACGACCAGCACGCCTATCTCGAGCTGCCCGCCGCCGCCGATCTCAGAGTGGGCGATCTCGTCGCCTGCGGCATCTCGCATCCCTGCACCACCTTCGACAAGTGGCAGCTCCTGTGGCTTGTCGACGACCGCTACGAGGTGAAGTCGGCCATTCGCACTTTCTTCTGACGCGCCCCGCCGGCGGGATGTCCTGGCGGCGGCATCGGCGCGTGCTATGCTCCCGAGCCGGTGAGAGGGGTCGCCGGCGCCGCAAGCCGTTGCGGAGCGGGAGCCGGGACGCGTACGATGGATGCGCGACTGCGCTCGACATTTTCATGAGCTGGTGATCAGTCAGGAGCGGAGGACCATGACGGCGAAGATCAACCTGAATGAAAAATTCGCTCTCTTCCGCGAGCATTGGCGGCCGAAGGTGATCGCCGCCTTGAACGGGCAGGAAGTGAAGATCGTAAAGGTCAAAGGGGAATTCCCTTGGCATTGCCACGAGCATGAGGATGAGTTCTTCATGGTGTGGAAAGGCAGATTCCGCGTCGAATTTCGCGACCGCGTCGTCGATATGGGGGCGGGAGAATGCGTCGTCGTGCCGCGCGGATTGGAGCACCGGACCTCAGCCGACGAGGAGGCGGAGGTGCTGTGCTTCGAGCCGGCGGGCGTGGTCAATACCGGCAACCTCCTCGACGCGACTTATACCGCCCCGCAGGGCGTATCGATCTGACGAGCTGGCATCTTCTCGAGTTGCACGGCGAACGCAAGGATCGGGGCTCGGTGTTGTCGGACAAAGAGGAAAGGGAGGACGCGCAATGAGGGGGAAGACGAACGGGAAATCCGCCAAGGGGGCCAAGGGGGCCAAGGGCGAAGGTTTGCTGGCGCGCTTGGCCAAGGGTCCGGTGATCTGCGCCGAGGGCTATCTCTTCGAGTTCGAGCGGCGCGGCTACCTTCAGGCCGGTGCCTTCGTGCCGGAGGTGGTGCTCGAGCATCCCGATCTCGTGGAAGAGCTCCACCGCGAATTCGTGCACGCGGGCTCCGACGTGGTCGAGGCCTTCACCTACTACGGGCATCGCGCCAAGCTGCGCCTCATCGGGCGCGAGAAGGACCTCGAGCCGATGAACCGCCAAGCCTTGAGGATCGCCAAGAAGGTGGCCCGGGCGACCGGGACGCTCGTTGCCGGCAACATCTGCAATACGACGACCTACGTGCCGGACGACGCCTCGACGCACAAGGCCTCGCGCCGCATGTTCGACGAGCAGATCGGCTGGGCGGCCGACGCCGGCGTCGACTTCGTCATCGGCGAGACCTATTCCCACGCCGGCGAGGCGCTGATCGGGCTCGCCGCGATCAAGGCCGCCAAGCTGCCCGCCGTGGTCACGCTGGCGATCCACAACAAGGGTGTGACGCGCGAGGGCTGGGACCCGGTGGATGCCTGCAAGCGTCTCGAGGACGGCGGTGCCGACGTAGTCGGGCTCAATTGCAGCCGCGGCCCGCGCACCATGCTGCCGCTCCTGAGGCGCATCAGGAAGGCGGTCCGCTGCCATGTCGCGGCCCTTCCCGTGCCCTACCGCACGACGCCCAAGGAGCCGACCTTCCAGATGCTGAACGACCGTCATTGCGATTGCATCCCGAACGACCATCCCTTCCCCGTGGCGCTCGATTCCTTCACCTGCAACCGCTATGAGATCGCCGAGTTCGGCAAGGCGGCCTACGCGCTCGGCGTGCGCTATCTCGGCGTCTGCTGCGGTGCCGGCCCGCACCACATCCGGGCCCTCGCCGAGGCGCTCGGCCGCCGCCCGCCCGCGAGCCGTTATTCCGCCGACATGTCGAAGCATTACATCTTCGGAAAGACCAAGGGCTTGCGCGCGCAGAACCTCAGATACGCGCGCGTGCTGCGCGGCTGACCCGTATTTTCCAATGTGCCACCCGCCATCCGCCGTCATTCCCGCGCAAGCGGGAGAAGGCAAGAAAACCCTCTCCCGCTTGCGGGAGAGGGGCGTATCGGGATCAATACCTCTTGAATATAAACGAATTATTTCGAGTCGGTTCCTGAGGAAAGGCGGCCGTGATGAGCGAGATGGGCGAGGGGCGGGCGGCACCGCGCTGGGCGAGCGCCGGGGTCAAGGACAACGAGCGTCAAATCGACATGCTGGCCTTGCGCGCCTATCGGATGGGGCGCCTCCAGGCGGAGCTGCGAAGGCGCGACTACGGTGCCGCCCTCCTCCTCGATCCCATGAACATTCGCTACGCCACGGGCAGCCGCAACATGTCGGTTTGGACCTCGCACACGCCGGCGCGCTACTGCTTCCTGCCGGCGGACGGCAAGGCGATCCTCTTCGACTTCCACAATTGCGAGCATCTCTCGGCCGGGCTCGAAACCATCGCGGAAGTGCGGCCGGCGCGCGGCTTCTACTTCTTCGGCGCCGGCAGCCGCGTGGAGGAGAAGGCGAAGGCCTGGGCCGAGGAGATCGCGGAGCTCGTTGCCCGTCATTGCGGCGCCAACCGCCGCCTCGCGGTCGACCGCCTCGATCCGCCCGGCACCGCCGCACTGCTCGCGCGCGGCATCCGGATTTTCGACGGGCAGGAGAGTTGCGAGCTCGCCCGCTCGATCAAGTCGGAGGAGGAGATCGCCTGCATGGTCCAGGCGATCGCCGTGTGCGAGGCCGGCATGGCGCGCATGCGCGAGGCGCTCAAGCCGGGCCTCAGCGAGAACGAGCTGTGGGCCACGCTGCACGAGACCAATATCCGGCTCGGCGGCGAATGGATCGAGACGCGCATCCTCTCCTCGGGCGAGCGCACCAACCCGTGGTTTCAGGAGTGTGGCGGCCGGCTCATCCGCCCGGGCGATCTGGTGAGCTTCGATACCGATCTCATCGGGCCGTTCGGCTATTGCGCCGACATCTCGCGCAGCTATTTCTGCGGGCCGGGCAAGCCGAGCGAGGAGCAGCGCCGGCTCTATGGCCTCGCACTCGAGCAGATCCATTACAACATCGACAAGCTGATGCGGCCGGGCCTCAATTTCCGCGAGGCCTCGGAGCTCGCCTGGCGCATTCCCAACGCCTTCGTGAAGAACCGTTATTCCTGCGTCGCGCACGGGGTGGGACTGTGCGACGAGTGGCCCAAGATCACCCACATCCAGGACCGCGAGAAGAGCGCCTATGACGGCGAGCTCGCGCCCGGCATGACCATCTGTGTCGAGAGCTACATGGGCGAGGAGGGGGGACGCGAGGGCGTCAAGCTCGAGCAGCAGGTCCTCATCACCGACAAAGGCTCGCGCCTGCTCTCGACCTTCCCCTTCGAGGAAGCGCTTGCGTCATGACCTGTACCCTCGGATTTCCGCGGAGAGCCTTGCCTTTCTTGACAAGCTTGGGCGCTTCTCGGAGGATGACTCGACAACGAGAACCGGCCGCGGGTCGCCAAGAAACTGTCGTCGAAAACATGCAGGCTCTTAGCGGCCGCCTTCAAGGGAGGATGCAATGGGTGACGATCGCGAGCACGCCTACATTCCCGTCCTGAAGCAGCAGCTGGCCGAGCGCCGGATCGACCGCCGCGAGTTCCTGCGCAGCGCCACCTTGCTCGGCATGTCCGCGGCCGCAGCCTATGCCTTCGCCGGAAAGCTCGCGGGTGGGGATTTCGCGGCCCCCGCCGCGGCGCAAGCCAACATGCCCAAGGGTGGGGTGATCCGCATCGGCATGCGTTGCCAGGACCTCAAGAGCCCGCACACCTACAGCTGGGTCGAATCCTCGAACGCCGCGCGCCTCGTGTACGACTATCTCACGGTCACCGGGGTCGATAACGTGACGCGCCCCGCGCTTTGCGAGAAGTGGGAGGCAAGCGAGGACCTCAAGAGCTGGACGCTCCATTTGCGCAAGGACGTGACGTGGCACAACGGCCGCAAATTCACGGCCGACGACGTGATGTGGAACTTGAAGCACGTGCTCGACCCCAAGACCGGCTCCTCGGTGCTCGGCCTCTTCAAGGGATTCATCCTCGAGGAGTACGAGACGGGCGAGAAGGACGACAAGGGCAATCCCAAGAAATCGACCAAGCTGTGGGACGCGAACGCGCTCGAGAAGCTCGACGACTACACGGTACGCCTCAACGGCAAGACGCCGCAGCTCGCCATCCCCGAGAATCTCTTCCACTACCCCCTCCTCATTCTCGATCCCGAAGGCGGGGGCGTGCATAAGGTGGGTGCCAACGGCACCGGACCCTTCACCATGGTCGAGGACGAGGTCGGCCGGCGCCAAGTCTACAAGCCGAGCAAGAGCTATTGGGGTCAGGGACCCTACGTGGACGAATGGCAGTACATCGATCTCGGCGACGAGGCGGCCGCCTTCTTGAGCGCCCTTGCCTCCAAGCAGGTCGACGGTCTCTACGCCGGCGAAGTGGCACAGCTCGACGCCATGAAGCAGCTCTCCCACGTCGCCATGTACGAGGTGGCCACCGCCTATACCGCGGTCGCGCGCGTGCAGCCGCAGAAGCCCTTCGACGACAAGCGCGTGCGCCAGGCGCTCCGCTATGCCGTCGATTCGGCGAGCGTGCTGCAGATCTCCTATCGCGGCCTCGGCGTGGCCGGCGAGCATCACCATGTCGCACCCGTCCATCCGGAGTATGCGAAGCTCGCACCCTTCACGCGCGACGTGGCGAAGGCCAAGCAGCTCCTCGCCGATGCCGGATATCCCGATGGCATCGACGTCGAGATCGCGGCACGCCCCCAGCCCGATTGGGAGCTCGTCGCGGTAGAGACCATGGTCGAGCAGTGGAAGGAGGCCGGCATCCGCGTCAAGATCAACGTCATGCCCTCGACCCAGTATTGGGACGTCTGGACCAAGGTGCCCTTCGGCTTCACCACCTGGGCGCACCGTCCGCTCGGCACCATGGTGCTCGGGCTCGCCTACCGCACGGGCGTGCCCTGGAACGAGTCGCATTATTCGAACCCGGAGTTCGACAAGCTCCTCGGCCAGGCCGAGGGCACCCTCGAGGTCGACAAACGGCGCGAGATCATGGCCAAGCTCGAGGCGATCCTTCAGGACGACGGGCCGATCGTGCTGCCGGTCTGGCGCTCGGTTTTCACCTTCATGGACAAGCGGGTGCTCGGCTTCAAGATGCACCCGACGACCTACATCTTCGGCAATGAGATCGCGATCCAGCCGGCGTGAGCCGCGGGAGGAGGAAGCGGCAAGCGCGCTGATCGATCTCGCGCGCTATCCGGTCGACGATCTTAAGAGCCCGGCCCGTGCCGCGCTCATTGCCGAATGCCGCCGGCAGCTCGCGGCCACCGGGGCCTGCCTGCTGCCGGACTTTCTGCGGCCCGCCGCACTCGCCGCCATGGCGGCGGAGGCGTCGCAGCTCGCCCCGCTCGCCCACCGTACGCCCGGGAGCCGCAGCACGGCTTATCTGGAAGCGCCGGACGAGAGCTTCCCGCAAGGGCACCCGAAGCGCCGTCTGCAGCCGACCTCGGTCGGGGCCGTCGCCTACGATCTCATTCCGTCCGAGGCACTCCTGCGCCGGCTCTACGAATGGGACGGCCTCATCGCCTTTCTCGCGCAAGCGCTCGGCAGGGAAAGGCTCCAT
>DATEQI010000501.1:0-5963 GCA_035272805.1 Alphaproteobacteria bacterium
GGATCATGATCGGCTACTTCCAGAGCATCCCCAAGGAGCTCGACGAGGCGGCGCTCATCGACGGCGCGAACCACGTGCAGATGCTGTTCAAGATCTTCATCCCCGTGGCGCTGCCCGGGCTCATCGCGGCCACGATCTTCGCCTTCACCGTGTCATGGTCGGAGTTCGTCTACCCGATGGCGTTCATCTTCAGCTCCGACCAGCTCGTGCTCACCGCGGGCACGGTGACGACGCTCGTCAAGGCGGACGTCTATCAATGGGGCATGATCATGACCGCGGCACTTTTCGCCGCCGCGCCGCCGCTCATCATTTATGCCTTCCTGATGGACTATTACATCGCCGGGCTCACCGCCGGCGCCACCAAGGGCTGATCCTAGTCATGGCTCGCACCGTGAGGCTCGCCGCTCCGATCGCACGCTTTCATCCACCCCGGGAGTCATGAGCATGGCCCAGGTCGCATTGCGCAACGTCGTCAAGAAATTCGACCGGACCGAGGCGGTGCGCGGCATCAATCTCGACATCGAGGACAAGGAATTCATCGTGCTGGTGGGCCCCTCGGGCTGCGGCAAGAGCACCACCTTGCGCATGATCGCGGGCCTCGAGGAGACGACCTCGGGCGAGATCTACATCGGCGACGCGCTCGTCAACGACGTGCCGCCCAAGGACCGCGACATCGCCATGGTGTTCCAGAACTACGCGCTCTACCCGCACATGACGGTGTACGAGAACATGTCGTTCGGGCTCCGGCTCAAGAAATTCCCCAAGGCCGAGATCAAATCGCGGGTCGAGAACGCGGCGCGCATCCTCGGCATCACCGAGCTGCTCGACCGCCGTCCGCGTCAACTCTCCGGCGGCCAGCGCCAGCGCGTCGCCATGGGGCGCGCCATCGTGCGCAATCCGAAGGTCTTCCTCTTCGACGAGCCGCTCTCCAACCTCGATGCCAAGCTGCGCGTGCAGATGCGCACCGAGATCAAGAAGGTGCATCAGACGGTGAAGACGACGACCGTCTACGTCACCCACGACCAGGTCGAGGCGATGACGCTCGCGGACCGCGTCGTCGTCATGAACGCCGGCACCATCGAGCAGATCGACGCGCCCAACGACCTCTATCACAACCCCAGGACCCGCTTCGTCGCCGGCTTCATCGGCTCGCCCGCGATGAATTTCCTCACCTGCCGCCTCGCCGAGACCTCGGGCGCCTTGAGCGTGCGCCTCAACGACGGTCTGAGCTTCCCGGTGCCCGCGAGCCGCACCGCGCGCTACAGGCCCTACGCCAATCGGGAGCTCCTTTTCGGCTTGCGCCCCGAGCACATCACCGAGGCGCGCGGCGGCGGCGCACCCGGCCATGCCGAGTTCGAGGTCCCGGTCGACGTGGTCGAGCCCATGGGCATGGAGACGCTCGTCTATTTCATCGTCAACGGCACCGAGGTCTGCGCCCGCGTCAATCCCGCGGCCGCCCCCAACGCCGGCGGGACCGCGCGGCTCTCGGCCGACCTCAATCAGATGCACCTCATCGACCCGCAGAACGACCTCGTCATCTGACGCCGCCGCCGTCCCTCACCCTTCCCATCGCTCCGCGATGGGCCCCTTCCCTTGTATGGGGCTTTTGTTGTCAAGGCCATTCGGATCTCCTCGAGTTGGACGATCTGAGGGGAGCTCTGCCGCGGGCGCGAAGCTCGCGCCACAACCTTGTATGCGGTCGGGTCGAGGGGACCCGGGACCATGATGCAGTCATGCGCATCGGCAGCGAAGCTCCGGGGCGGCGGGCCCATTCTCTCCTGCGGCGCGGAGGCCATGGAAGGGGTCGGGTCACCGCCACCTCGGATCGTCATGCCCGCGGGGGCAGAAGCCTGCCCGCCACGGGAAAGCAAACGAAGGGTTCGGCCGGCGCGCTCATGGGGCCGGCTGCAGCACGACGCCGGCCGGCAGCTGCCCCGTCGTCACCAAGCGCCACAGCGCGATCAGCAGCTTGCGTGCCAAGGCGACGATCATCGTCTTGCGCGTGGCGCCGCGCGCGTCGGCGGTGCGTTCCCCGTACCACTGTGCCAGGGCGCTGTCCTTCTGGAACATGAGCCAGCGCCAGGCCAGTTGGATCATGGCGCGGCGCACCCGGGCATTGCCGGCCCGGGCAAGCCCCTTCTCGCGGCGCTTGGTGCCGCTCTCGTCGGGCGAGCCGGTGATGCCGCCGTAGCGCGCCACCGCTCTGCGATCGCGCAAGTTGCGCCCCAGCACCTCATGGACCAGCATGTCGGCCGTCTCGATGCCGATGCCGCGCACCTTGGCGAGCAGCAAGACCATCGCATGCGCCCCTTCCGGCGGGGCCCGCTCGAGCCGTTCCAGCCGCGCCAGCTCGATCGCCTTGATCTGCGCCTTGACGAAGTCCAGGCGCGCCATCTCGCGCCGCAGCTCGGCCAGCGTGTTCGGCGGCAGGCCTTCGCCTTCCGGCGTCCGCAACGCCTCGAGCCGCTCCGGCGCCTGGCGCAGCTTCACATTGAAGCCCCGGATGCCGAGCCGGATCAGCGTTGCCTTCATCCGGTTCACAATCCGGCTGCACTCGCCAACCAAATTCTCCCGCTCGCGGCTCGGCCGCTTGGCATCTTCTTGCGCCAGCGTCGGGATCGCCACCATGCTGCAGTGCTTCGCCTCGCCGCGCAGCCAGCCCAAGAAGGCCCGCTTGAGCAAGCCGACGTCCAGCCGGTCGGTCTTCGCCCGCCGATGCTCCCGCTGGACCGGAATGCTCGAGGCATGGATCACGTAGGCCTCAATCCCGCGCGCCCGCAGCCAACGCGCCAGCCAGAAGCCGTCCCGCCCGGCTTCGTAGGCCACGCAGATACGCTTGATCACCCGCCCGGACCTCACCGCCTCGTCCCGCCAGCGATGCAGCAGTCGGAGCAGAGTCTCCGCATCCGGACCCTGCTGCTTCAGTGGATCGCGCTTGAGGCCCGGCACCAGCGCACCCACCAGCCAACGCGACTGGCTCATTTCGATGACGGCGATCAGCGTGCTATCCTGATCCAGGGCGGTGAGGGACCTGCTCAGGTCGTTACGATTTGGCATGGGACGCTCCATCGGTTGTTTGCAACGACGATGGTGCTATACCTCGCCGCCCGCCCCATAGCATCTCTCCCGCAAGCGGGAGAGGGAAGTCCGGACAACGCTGCCGCTCACCCCGGGATCGGCAGATAGACGCGTCGGCGCTTGCGCTCGGCATGGGCCAGGGCGCCGCCGTAGATTTGCTTTGCGGCCTCGATCATGACCACGCCGGCGAAGCTCTGCAGCCAGCGCTCGCCCACCCCTTCCCAGGCGGGCGCCCAGGCCAGGAGGAAACGCCTTCGCGTCGGCGGCATGAAGAGCGCGCTCGCCGACTGCATCGGCGTGAACATGTTGTCGCGCAGCACGTGCGAGAGCTGATCGAGCGTGTAGGGCAGGCCGTGGCCGAAAGGGGTGCGCTCGAGCCGCGCCCAGATGCCGCGCCGGTTCGGCACCACGACGAGGAGCCGCCCGCCGTCCCGCATGACGCGCCAGATCTCCCGCAGCATGCCGCGTACCTGCTCGCTGTGCTCGAGCGCGTGCACGAGCAGCACCCGGTCGACGGCGAGATCCGGCAGCGGCAGCTCGGCCTCGTCGGCAAGCGCCACGAGGCTGGGCTCGTTCTGGGGCCAGCGCATCACACCCTGCGCCGCCGGCATGATGGCGAGCACCCGCTCGGCCTGGTCGAGGAAGGGGCGCAAATAGGGGACGGCATAGCCGAAGCCGAGCACGCGCTCGCCATCGAGGGAGGGCCAGATGCGGCGCACGCGCCGGCGGAGGAGGCGGGTCGCCATCTGGCCCAGGCTCGTGCCGTAGAACTCGTGCAGGTCGACGACGTCTTGCGCCATGGGGCAAGGAGAATAGCACAGCGGCCTCGCCGGTTCGAACGCGAACCCTTGGCCTCCGCTGGCAGTCCTCCCGCGGCCGGGGTATAATTTTCGAGAATTGTCGCGAGCCCGGCCATGCGCAAGCTTGACGAAATGATCGACCAGTTGCGGCAGCTTCAACCCGCACTGCGGCGTCGCTATCCCATTCGTCAGATGGGCGTGTTCGGATCCTATGTGCGGGGAGAGCAAACCGAGGAGAGCGATCTTGACGTGCTCGTGGAAATGGGCGACGGCATCGGCTTGATCGAGTTCGTCGGGCTTCAGCAGCACTTGAGCGACGCATTGGGCGTCAATGTCGACCTCGTCATGAAGGACGCGCTTAAGCCCGACCTCGGCCGGCGCATTATGTCCGAAGTGGTGATGTTGTGACGCGTCCTGGCACCCTTCCTCCCCCGCACGCGGGCGAGGGCAAAAGGAGCGCCAATCAGCAACAGAGGCCAGATCAAGCCATGTCCATTCTGGAAATCGCCCTCGTCCCCTGCCTCAAGGACAATTACGCCTATCTCCTGCGCGATCCCGCGACGGGTGCGGTCGCGGTCGTCGATCCCTCCGAGGCAGCACCGGTCGAGAAGGCGCTCAAGGCGCGGGGCTGGAAGCTCACCCACATCCTCAACACGCACCACCATTGGGACCATACGGGAGGCAACCCGGCGCTCAAGGCGGCGACGGGGGCCGTCGTCGTCGGGCCCAGGCCGGACAAGGAGCGCATTCCCGACATCGACGTTGCAGTCGACGAGGGCGAGAGCTTCAAGCTCGGCGAGGCCGAGGCGCGCATTCTTTTCATTCCCGGCCATACGCGCGGGCACATCGCCTTCTGGTTTCCCGAATCGAAGGCGGTCTTCTGCGGCGACACGCTCTTCGCCATCGGCTGCGGCCGGCTCTTCGAGGGCACGCCGCAACAGATGTGGAGCTCGCTCGGCAAGCTCAAGGCGCTGCCCGAGGACACGCGCGTCTATTGCGGGCACGAGTACACCCAGGCGAACGCGCGCTTCGCCCTCACCGTCGAGCCGCGGAACGGAGCCCTTGCGGCCCGCGCGCGCGCCGTCGACGCCGCGCGCGCCAAGGGCCTGCCCACCATACCCTCCACCATCGGGGAGGAGCGCGCGACCAACCCTTTCTTCCGCGCCGACGAGAGGAGCATCGCCGAGACGCTCGGGCTCGCCGGAGCGGATGCGGTCGCCGTCTTCGCCGAGGTGCGTCGGCGCAAGGACAACTTCTGAGCCTCGAGGGAGTGCCGTATGAAGCTTCGCTATGGGCCCACCTCGCCTTACGTGCGCAAGGTGATGGTGGTCGCCTACGAGAGCGGGCTCGAGCAGCGCATCGAGCGCATTCCCACGCACGTGTGGGCGCCGGACACCGACATCGCCAAGGACAACCCGCTCGGCAAGGTCCCGGCGCTCATCCTGGATGACGGCGAGGTGCTCTACGATTCGCCGGTGATCTCCGAGTATCTCGACAGCCTGAGTGCCGGCACCACGCTGTTCCCGGCGGCGGGTGCCGCGCGCTGGAAGGCGCTCAAGCTTCAGGCCTTGGCCGACGGCGTGCTCGATGCCGCGATAGCCAGGCGGCACGAGAGCCAGCGCCCGCCCGAGCGGCAGGACAAGGCCCTGCTCGAGCGCCAGGCCAATGTGATGAGGCGCGGCATGTCCGCACTCGACGCGGAGGCCGCTTCTTGGGGCGATGCGGTCACCATCGGCCAGATCGCGGCGGCGGTCGCCTGCGGCTATCTCGACTTCCGCTTCGCCCACGAGGACTGGCGGCCCGGGCGGGCGAAGCTCGCGGCCTGGTACGAGCGCTTCGCCAAGCGCCCCTCGATGCTTGCGACCGCGCCCAAGGAGTAGCGCGGAGCGGCGCTACGCCGCGCGGGGGAACTTCGCGCTCCGAACCGCCCATGAGAGTCGCAAGAATCGCTCGAGTCGGCTCAAGACCGGCTGACGCTCAGCTATCCCTCTCCCGCAAGCGGGGTCAAGCCGCAAGGCGGATCGAAGAGGAGCCCCCGCGGGCCAAAGGCCCGCTTTTTCGGCATCATGCATAAAAGGCGCGCTA
>DATEQI010000502.1:0-18250 GCA_035272805.1 Alphaproteobacteria bacterium
GTCATCCGCGCCGCGAAGGACATGCTCGTTTTCGCCCGCCATCAACGCCCGGAGATTAGCTCTATGCGTAAACTCGGCGTCGCGATTCTCGCCGTCGCCTTCGCCGGCTTCGCCCTAGCCGGCGCTCGTGCCGAAACGGCGGTCTCGCCGCGCTCACTCGCTGAGCTCAAGGCCGAGATCCAGGCGCGCGCCGACCGCAACGCCTATCCGCTGGTAGGCCTCAAGCCCGACGAGGTGCGCGAGGCGCTGGCCCGCATCAAGACCTTGGATCGTGACGAATGGGCGGCCGCGTGGAGCCAGATCGGCGATCGCTATATGGCCAAGGGCGCTGCCGAGGCGAAAGCATCACCGGCCGAGGCCGACAAAGACTATGTCGCCGCATGGCTTTATTACTCCTTCGCGCGTTGGCCGGTGCCTAATTCGCCGGGCAAGGAGGCGGCCTACCAGAACGCGCTCGCGGCTTATATCGCGCATGCCCAGCTGCTTGATCCGCCCCTTGAGGTTATCCGCATCCCCTTCGAGGGAAAGACGATCGTTGCCTACATAGAGATGCCAAAGGCCAAGACGCCGGCTCCCCTTGTCTTCGCCATTTGCGGCCTCGATAGCCGCAAAGAGGATATGGCCGAGCGCTTCCGTCCGCTTTTGGCCCAAGGCATCGGCTACATGGCGATCGACGCGCCGGGCACCGGTGAGGCGCCGGTAAAGGCGGCACCTGGCGCCGAGCGCATGCTCGAGCGCGCGCTTGACGTGGCGCTCGCCCGTCCCGACGTTGATAAAAGCCGCGTCGCCGTTTATGGCGGCAGCTTCGGCGGTTTCTGGGCGGTGCTTCTCGCCGGCAGCGACAGAGACCGCATCAAGGCCGTGGTGGCACAATCGCCGCCAGTCGATGAAACCTTCTCGCGCGCCAAAACCATGGCGCTCGCCAGCAACACCGAATACCTCTTCGATTACCTGCCGGCGCAGATGTCGACCTATTCGGGCGCTACCGACATCGACAAGCTGGCCGCAGTGAGGGAGAGCCTGTCACTCAAAACGCGGGGTCTCCTGGACCGGCCGATGCCGTCGTTGCTGGTGATCGGCGGCGTCCACGACACCCAAGTGCCCTTGGCCGACATCGATCTCCTGCTGCATACCGGCACCACACCCCGGGAGGCTTGGATCAATCCGGCCGGCGGCCATATGGGCCGCGACGCCAAGACCTGGCCCGACGCGGTAATTTTCAAGCAGGTAACGACGCCCTGGCTGCTGCGTCAACTCGCCGCCAAGGGCGATTAGGGCTCAGCTGATACCGGTGATTTATCGGAGGCTGAGGGGTCCGCCCATGAGCCCAAGCGGACCAATCAGCGGGTTGCTGGAGCCCAAACAGTCGATCCCCTAGGCACGGCATGAGCTGGGCGCGCTCGAAGTGCCAATGCCGCTTGCACAATCGTTCAAGACGCGGGTTGCCCAACTGCATAGCGTGGGAGACGGACTTCGCCAATCATCCGGTGGCGCGTGACGCTGGAGCAAAGCACCGCGTTCTTGATCTTCTCCGTTGTCGCGGCGATAACCCCGGGGCCAAGCAACATCATGCTGACCGCTACCGGTGCCGTTGCCGGGGTGGTGCGCGGCATTCCCTGCCTGCTCGGCGTCGCCGTTGGCATGGGCCTCTTGATCTTCAGCGTGGCAATGGGAGTTGGATTTCTGGTCCTTGGCCACCCCGCCATTCTGCGGGTGCTCAACTGGCTTGGGGCGGCGTTTCTGCTTTGGCTTGCCTGGAAGATTGCGCTTTCGGGCAGGACTGCCGCGAGTGCCGAGAGAAAGCCCGTCGGGTTCCTGGGTGCCGCCTTGTTCCAGTGGATCAACCCGAAATCCTGGCTGGTCAGCAGCAGCGCCGCTGGGACTTACCTTCAAGGCGATGTTGACAGTGCGATGCTTCAGTCGACGATCTTCGCGGCCCTCTTCGTCGCGGCCGCACTTCCGAGCGGCTTCCTGTGGCTCGCTTTCGGCGCCTCGATGCAGCGCTGCCTGAGCAGTGCGCGTGCCGCGCGTATCTTCAATGTCGTCATGGGGGCCAGCCTGGCCGCGTCGGTCGTCTTGATCCTCTGGTGACGGGGAGGCCGCCGATCTCGTGGCCGGCCCGGACCGTCACCTCGGCCGAGCCTGCGCGAGTGCCCGGAATTGCGCCGGCGACAGGCCATAAGCCGCCCTGAACATGCGCGTCATGTGGGCTTGGTCGGCGAAGCCGGCATCGATGGCGATTGGCGCCAGAGCCTTGCCCGCACCTATCTCGCTGCGGACGAGATCGAGACGGCGCATGATGAGGTAGCGGTACGGACTCGTTCCGTAGCGTTGGCGGAACTGGCGCGTAAGCGAAAAGCGGCAATGGCCGCTCACGTGCTCGAGCTCGTCGGAGGAGACGATGCGCGTCTTCTCCGCTTCGAGAAACTGTCGCACGCGCTCGACCGCGAGGATGTCGCATGCCACGCGTCGCCGTCTAATCCGGCTGGACGCGTCCGCCAGCAGGAGGCCGCGGGCGAGACCTTCGATCAGCTCGTCGATGGCCAATGGCTCGAGTGCTGTGGGGAAGCTCAGGAATGCGTTGGCGATCGCCTTGGCCAGAATCGCGTTCAACGACACTGGCTCCCTGACATAGGGGAGTGCTACGGCTGCGTCAGAGAGCGAGCGGGCGGCATCCGCCACCCTGCTCGGCGCCAGGTAGACCATCCGGTAGCCGAAACCCTCATCTGAACCCGCGCGGCCGTCGTGGGTCTCGTCGGGATGCAGCACCACGACTTGGCCCGGCAAGCTGGTTCTGGTGGCGCCACGGTAGTCGAAGGTTTGGATGCCGAGATCGGTCAAGCAAATCGCGTAGGTGTCGTGACGGTGCTTGCTGTAGGGGCACCCCCGGAACCAGGCGCTGAGAAGCTCGACTCCGCCGCCGGGAGGCGTGCTGCACGTCCAATCGCGGTCAGAGCGACCGCAGGGCTCTTCGAGACCTTCCGCGCTCGACGGTTGCAAACGAGTCGCCATGATGATCCACGATCAAGAGAGGTCCTGCCGCGTGTCGCTCGATCAAGGAGCCCGGGCGGTCGCCTGGCGTCTGCCTTGACCGTCCTATGTGCTTCTCAATCTATTTTGCGGCCCCGAAGAACTGGTAGGTCGCGGAGTACCGCATCCGGGCCTGCTCGCCCAAGTGGCTTGCGTCGCAGCCAGTTGGTGGTGCCGCACCCCCCTTGGTGTCGGCGCGGCGGATCGTCGTGACCGCGGCGAGGCTCCCCGAGCCCTCGTGGGTCTTGACCTCGAGGAGGAGCCAGGGAACCGCACCTGGTACGGGTGCCTCCGCCTTCGCGACGACGGCACCGGTGAGCGCGGAGCCGTCGGCGAGCTTCCAGCCGGGACCCGCGAAATGGGTGCCGATCTGCCTTCCCTTAGCGTCGAAGAGATTGGCCTCGGGCGCCTTGAATACCCATTCGGCCCCCTTGTCCTTGGCCTCGCAGGCATAGATCTGCACCCCATCGGCCTGCGCCTCGACCAGGAGCGGCGCACCCGCCGGCGGGGCCACGGCGGCCTGGTCGGCGAGCGCGGGCACTGTAGCGAGGATGAACAAGGCGCCGGCGAGGCGAATGATCATGGCATTTTCTTCCCCGCGACCGCCCCGGACAGTGCAATGGGCCTCTTGAGCGAACCGCTACCGAGTACGGATCGCTCGTCCCTCCGCTTTCGTGCGACGGCCGAGAGATCGATGTGCTGATCGCCGGCTTCGCATTTTCCGGCGCCCATTCCCCAGGCAGCCGCCGGCTTCAGCGTGAGTCTGCCGCGGCTTGGCTTTCCGGTCAATGCTGAGCCGCCCGTGGGGAAATCCATTGGGCGACGGTTGCGCTGCTGGTTTGAGCCCCGCAGATTTTAAACTAAGATCGGCTTCTCCAGCTCGGGATGCGGGAATGCCTTAGGCCAGCGAGTCCAACGAGGAGGATGCCATGCTCAATATGCTCTCAGCCCATCGCCGCGATCTGTTGCTTGCGCCGCTGCTCGCCGTGATCCCCGCCGCGCTTTGGGGCGAGCGCGCCAATGCCTCGCCGGTCGATCCGAACATGACCTTCACCAAGCTGCCGGACCAGATCATCTGGGAGGCGGCGCGCAATCGTCCGCCCAAGACCGTCGAGCAGGCGCTGCTCTGGAGCAAGTCGTCGGAGCCCGGTCTCTATTACTATCTCGTCAAATGGTATCCGGGGTTCATGAGCGCGCCGCATTGGTACGAGACCGACCGGCTGTGCGTCGTGGTGTCCGGCACCTGGTGGGTGGCGAGCGGGGAAGACTGCGAGCCGAACGACACGGTTCCGATGCCGGCGGGCAGCTTCATCCGGCGCGTCGCGCGCACGCCGCATTACGACGGCGTCAAGAAGGACGGCAAGGAGCCCGCGGTGATCGCGATCTGCGGCATGGGACCGATCACCTTTCACGTGGTGGATCCGAGCAAGCCGGATGTGCGCGTGCTGTGAGCGACATCGCTCACGCGGCCGATCTCTGCGCGCGCGATGACCGTGCGGCTCGCCGAGCCGCAGCGGCACGATGCTGGCGCCGAGGTCGCCGACCACGATCATGTCCTGGCACTAAGGCGACGCCGATTTGGCCGAGCGCCCCCCGGGCATGGACGAGATATCCCTCCTCCCCGATGCCTCGCCGGCACGTGGACACGAGCCTATATTTCTATATTCATAGGCTGATTGCGGCCGTCGGATCGGTGGCCGTTCCGCTACATTCCGAGGGCCTCGCGATGGCGAAACCGTACCTCCTCCCTGTCGTGGCGCTCACGCTGGCGCTTCTCGGCTGGCACCCGCTTCTCGCCCAGCTCATGGGCTTCTCGGTCGATTTCAGCTGGGAGGGAACCTCATCCTGCTTCGATCCCAAGTCGCCGGCGTTTACCTTGAGCAATGTCCCGCCCGGCACGACGATGCTCGCCTTCGTGATGCAGGACCTCGATGCGCCGAGCTATCCCCATGGCGGCGGCATGGTGGCCTATCGCGGGGAGCGCGAGGTTCCGCGCGGCGCCTTTACCTACAAGGGGCCGTGTCCGCCTTCGGGCCAGCACAGCTACCAATGGACGGTCAAGGCCGTGGACGCGAGCGGCAAGACGCTCGCCGTGGCGCAGACGATGAAGCGCTTCCCGCCCAAATGAGCGCCACCGCACTCTCGCGCCGCCGGTTCGTCGCCGGGACCGCCGCCGCCATCGTCGCCGCCGGCACCACCTCGCGCGCGCGGGCCGACGTCCGCTACCGGCTCGGCCTGAGCCAGCCGCTCGAGAGCCCGAACTACCTGCGGCTCAAGGAGATGGCCGACAAGGTAGAGAGCGAGACCAATGGGCGGATGCTGATCGAGGTGCATGGGGCCGGCGCGCTCGGCTCCGACAACGCCATGCTCGCCATGCTGCAGAAGGGCGAGTTGGAGATGTATCTCGGCGGCAATGTGTTCGGGCCGCTGGTGCCGACCGCGGAGATGCCCGGCCTGCCCTTCACCTTCAAGACCTCCGCCCAAGTCTTCGCCGCCCTCGACGGCGAGCTCGGCGACTATATCCGCGCCGAGATGCTGGCACGCGGCCTCTACAGCTTCCGCCGCTGGCTCGACAACGGCTTCCACCAATTCACCACCCGTACGAAGCCGATCCGCACCGTCGAGGATCTCGCCGGCATGACGATCCGCACGCCGGTGCAGACGATGACGGTCGACTTCTTCGAGACCCTGGGTGCGAAGCCGATGAAGTTCACGCTCAGCCAGCTCTACGAGGTGCTGCAGAATCACACCGTCGACGGCCAGACCGACCCGCTCGGCCTCATCCTCCTGATGAAGCTCTACGAGGTGCAGAGCTATCTCAGCCTGACCAGCCACTGGTGGTCGGGCTTCACCTTGGTCGCCAATCGGGCGGCGTGGCAGGCGCTGCCGCCCGAGCTCCAGGCGGTCGTCGAGAAACACGCCGAGACGGCGGCACTGGCGCAGCGCCAGGACATGGACAAGCTCAACGCCACTGCACTCGCGACGCTCAAGGCCAAGGGGATGATCGTGAATGAGACCGACACCAGCGGCTTCAAGAAGCCGCTCGCCGTCTTCTACGCGCGCTGGAAGGCGAATTACGGCGCCAAGGCCTGGGGCCTCCTGGAAGCCCGCGTCGGCAAGCTGGTGTAAAGCCCCTCGCCCGTTTACGGGAGAGGGAAGGGGCCCATCCCGAAGGGATGGGAAGGGTGAGGGATTGCCGGATGTCGGTGCTGTCCCTCACCCTCCCACGGCCTTGCGGCCGCGGGTCCCTCCCTCTCCCGCAAGCGGGCGAGGGCAACGTTAAATTCCGGCGCGTTGAGCGAGGGAACAAGCGATGAGCGGCACGAGCGGAGACGCGCGGAACGCGGACCAGATCGCCTTTTGGAACGAGTCGGGCGGGGCGCGTTGGGCCAAGCATCAGGAAACCTTGGACGTGGTCCTCGCCCCGCTCGCCGAGGGCCTCCTCGCGCGCGCCGCGGTCAAGCCGGGCGAGCGGGTCGTCGATATCGGCTGCGGCTGCGGGGCGACCACGCTCCTCCTCGCGCGGGCGGTCGGACCCGCGGGCCATGTGCTCGGCATCGACGTCTCGGTCCCCATGCTGGCGCGCGCCGCCGGGCGCCTGCCCAAAGACGGGCCGGTCGAGCTCGTGCGCGCGGACGCCACGACCTACGGCTTTCCCCGCGCGAGCTTCGATCTCCTCTGCTCGCGCTTGGGGGTGATGTTCTTTGCCGAGCCCGCGCGGGCCTTCGCCAACCTGCGCTCTGCCCTGAAGCCAAGCGGCCGCCTCCGCTTCGTGGCCTTCCGCGCGGCCAGGGAGAACCCTTGGATGATGGTCCCGCTCCACGCGGCCTATGAGCATGTGCCGCGGCTCCCGCAGCTCGGGCCCGAGGAACCCGGCCCCTTCGCCTTCGCGAGCGAGGCGCGGGTGCGGGGCATCCTCGGCGCGGCCGGCTTCGCGCAGATCGAGCTTGAGCCCTACGACCTCGAGCTCGACATCGCCGCCGGCCGCGGGCTCGAGGCCGCCGTCGCCGCGGCCCTCGAGATCGGGGCGACGAGCCGTGCCATCGCCGGCCGGCCGCCCGAGATCAGGCATGCCGTCGCCCAATCGATCCGGGCTGCCCTCGAGCCCTGTCAGCGCGGGAGCGCAGTCCCGCTCCCGGCCGCGGTCTGGTTCGCGAGTGCGGCGAAGGGGTGAGATATAGCACCCCGGTTCGGAAGTTCGCCTCACCGGAAATTGCCGTCATTGCGAGCGCAGCGAAGCAATCCAGGGGGCTTGATGCAAAGCTCTTGCTGGATTGCTTCGGCGCCCTTCGGGCGCCTCGCAATGACGGGTGATTTCCTGACGTCGTGAATTTCAGAACCAGATACTAGGGGGCGAGGCCCTCGTCCTCGTCGCGGCGGAGCTCGTCGCTAAGTCTCGCGATGCAGGCCGGCGAGAGGAAGTCGGCGAGGCAGTCCTCGAGATGCGCCCTCAGGCGCGCGTCGAGCCGCTGGCGCGACCAGCCGTCCGAGCCTTGCGATTCGACCAGCCACTTGACGCACCAGGTGGTCGTGCGCAGCCAGACGAGCCGGCGCACGGGTGCCAACCAAGGGAGCAGCGCCTCGGCGGCAGCGCGCTCGAGTGTCGCCAGATAGTGGTGGTGGAAACGCGCGGTCTCCTCGCGCGTGAGCACGGCATCGACGTCGGGATCGAAGCGGGTCGAGGTATAGAGCGTCGCATGGGCGAGATCGATCGCGGGCAGCGCGTACATCGCCTTCTCGAGATCGACGAAATAGGCCTTGCCCGAGGGATGGACCACGAAATTGCCGGGATGGCTGTCGGTCACGATGAGGCTCGAGGGCTCGGCCTCGTGCGCGCGCGCGGCAACGAAGCGCCGCGCCCAGGCGAGCTCGTCCTCAAGCTGTGCTGCCGCCGCGGGCGCAAGGGGGGCGCGCGCGATGAAGCCGGCCTGGAGCTCGATCGTTGCCAAGAGCTGCGCGAGTGGGCGCTCCGGCGAGAGGAGGGGCCGCCGTGCCTCGGGTGCTGGCAGCGGCAGGCGGTGGATGCGCGAGAGGCAGGCGGCGAGTGCCGCCAAGTCGGCCGGCAGCCGCACTTTCCTCCCCGGGATCTCCTCGACGATGAGCGCCCCCATGGCAAGGGCCGGGCCCGGTTGGAGGACGGCGAAAAGGCGCGGCGTGAGCCCGCTCGCCTCGGCGCGGCTGAAGCAGGCGCTCTGATAGGCGAGGTTGAGCTCTGCCGGGAGCCCCCATTGCGAGACGCGCGGCACGCGCAGGATGAGCCCTTTGCCCTTGAGCCTGATATGGTCGTGGGCCATGCCGGTGAAGTTCGCCGGCTCGAGCTCGTCGAGCGTCAAGGCGCCGAGCGTGGGCAGCTTGCGCAGCGCAGCCAGGAGGGCCGCCTCGCTGGCGACGCCGTAAGCGGGAATTCCGGTCATGGTCCGAGCGGCTTTGCCTTTGGATCGAGGCCCCCTCTATGATACGGACCCCGCAGCTTTGCAACCCGGAGAGGGCCCGCGTGCCCCGGCTCAGCATCGTGATCCCCGCGCTCAACGCGGCCGACACTATCGTTTCCGTGCTCGCCTCGCTCGCCGAGGCGAGTGCTGACGGGCTCGATCCCGAGCACATCGTGGTCGACGGCGGCTCCGAGGACGCGAGCGCCGCCCTTGCCTGCGAGTACGGCGCGCGCGTGCTCTCGACCGCACCCTCGCGCGGCGGCCAGCTCGCGGCGGGGGCCGCGGCTGCGCGCGGAGAGTGGCTCCTCTTCCTCCATGCCGACACGCGCCTCGAGCCCGGCTGGGCGACGGCCGTCCGCAGCTTCATCGCCGAGGCGGGGAACCGCGAGCGCGCCGCCGTCTTCCGCTTCACGCTCGATGACGACAGCCGGGCGGCACGCCGGCTCGAGCGGCTGGTCGCCTGGCGCACGCGCGTGCTTGCACTTCCCTACGGCGATCAGGGCCTCCTCATCGCCAAGCCGCTCTATGAGCGGCTCGGCGGCTTCCACCCACTTCCGCTCATGGAAGACGTCGATCTCGTGCGCCGCATCGGCAGGCGCCGGCTTGCGCTTCTCGAGGCGCGCGCCATCACGTCTTCCGCGCGCTACCGCCGCGAGGGCTGGCGGCGGCGCTCGGCGCGCAATCTCGCCTGCCTGGCGCTCTATTGCCTCGGCCTGCCGCCGCGCCTGATCCATCGCCTCTACGCATGAGCCGCAAGGGGAAGAGGCGGCCGGAACGCCATCTCGTGATCATGGCGAAGGCGCCGCACCTGGGTCTGGCGAAGCGCCGTCTTGGCGCCGACATCGGCGCCTTCGCGGCACTCAGCTTCTATCGCGCGACGCTGGCGCGGCTCTTGCGGCGCCTCGCGAGCCCGCGGCGCTGGCGTCTCTGGCTCTATGTGACGCCCGACCGATGGGCGCGCGCGCGCGGGCTCTTTCGGCACTCGCTCGAGCTCAGGCCCCAGGGCCGCGGCGATCTCGGGGCGCGCATGCGCCGGCCGCTCGCCGAGCTTCCCCGCGGACCGGTCGTCATCGTCGGCAGCGATATTCCCGAGCTCGCCAGCACCCACGTCGCGAGTGCCTTCGCAGCACTCGGCGGCCACGACCTCGTCTTCGGCCCGGCATTGGATGGCGGCTATTGGCTCGTCGGCGTGCGCCGCCGGCCGCACCTGCCGCGCCTCTTCCACGGCGTGCGCTGGTCGAGCCCGGAGGCGCTTTCGGACACGCTCCGGGCCCTCGGCCCGCGCTACAGGGTCAAGCTGGTGGCAATGCTCGAGGACGTCGACGACGGCGAGAGCTACCGCCGCTGGCGCGCGAGAGCCAAGCGAGCGCCTAGAGTGATTCCCGGTTAGATCTAACCGCCTCTTCCCGTCATTGCGAGCGCAGCGAACCCCGGCGTACGCCGGGGCTGGATTGCTTCGGCGCCCTTCGGGCGCCTCGCAATGACAAGTGTTTTCCTGATGTCGTGAATTTCAGAACCAGGACTCTAGCTCGCGCGCTTGAGGTGCTCGGTCAGGCGGGGCATCAGCTCGACGAGGTTGCAGGGGCGATAGCGCGAGTCGAGCTGCCAGCGCAGGATCTCGTCCCAGCCGTCGCGCACCGCGCCCGGCGAGCCGGGGAGCGCGAAGAGGTAGGTGCCGTGGGCGACCCCTCCCGTGGCGCGCGACTGCATGGTCGAGGTCTTGACCTTGTCGTAGGAGATCATGCGGAAGAGCTCGCCGAAGCCGGGGATCTCCTTCTCGTAGACCGCGCAAAAGGCCTCGGGCGTCACGTCGCGCCCCGTGACTCCCGTCCCGCCGGTCGAGATCACCACGTCGATCTTCGGATCGGCGATCCATTCCCTCAGCTGAGCAACGATATCGGCGACCTCGTCCTTGACGATCGCGCGCGCGGCGAGCCGGTGCCCCGCCGTCTCGATGCGCTCCACCAGGGCTTGTCCGGACTTGTCCTCGGCGAGGGCACGCGTGTCGGAAACGGTCAAGACCGCGATGTTGACCGGAAGGAAGGGACGTGATTCGTCGATGCCCGCCATCTTGGTACCGCCGCCGCGAGGAGTTGGCCCACGCTCTAATTATAGGTCGGCCACTTGCCTTCGACTATGGCGTCGAGTGCCGGCGTCGTCTGGCCGAGCTGGTCGCAGTAGATCCAGTAATTGGTGAGCACGTGCACGACGAACTGACGGGTTTCCCGGCTGGGGATGTTCTCGATGAAGAGCAGCGGGTCGTTGTCGTGATTGATGCTGCGCTGCCAGCGTGCGACGTTGCTGGGCCCGCCGTTGTAGGCGGCGACGAGGAGGAACAGGTTCGCCCGAATGCTGTCGGTATCCATGAGGTGGGCGAGGTAGTTCTGGCCGAGCGTGATGTTGATCGCCGGATTGAGAAGCTCGCGGTGTCCGCCGGCGTATGGCGTGCCGTCGGCGGCGAAACGCGCCGTGCCCGGCATGAGCTGCATCAATCCGCGCGCGCCCGCAGTGCTCTTGGCGCCGGTCAAGAATTTGGATTCCTGGCGAATGAGCGCCAACACGAGCGCGCGGTCGACCGTGAAACCGCCTTCCGGCTGCCACGACGGCACCGGATAGAGTGCCGCATCGTAGCGCCGGCCGCTCGCATCCGCGACCTTCTCGGCAAGCTGCATGGCCAGCGACGGCATGTCGGCGCGCTCGCTGACGGCGAGGATGGCGTGGGCCATTTCCGGCTGCGCCGGGCTGATGCGGCGAAGCTCCTGCTCCGCGAGCGCGTCCTGGCCGATTTGCAGGAGTGCCAGCGCCCGCGTGCCTTGCGGCGTGCGCTGGATCGCGGCCACGTCCTCGCGGGTGAGTGCGGGAAGCTCCCAGTTGTAGGTGAAGGGCCGACCCGAGAGCCTGCGCGCGAGCACGCCGTAGAAGGTGTAGGGGTAGTTGGCCGAGACCTCGAGCCAGTGGCCGACCCTCTCGGGCTCTTGCGCGCGCAGATGGCTGCGCGCCGCCCAGTAGGCGCCGGCGGCCCGCGTCCAGGAATCGACCTGGTCGGCGGTCGCGAGCCGCTCGAAGTGATGCGCGGCACCCGAGTAGTTCCTGAGGCGCCAAGCCGCGAGCCCGCCCGCCCATTCGGCGGCGGGGTTCACGCGCTTGACGTGCTGGGGTGCCGCATCGACAAGCGCCAAGGCATCCTCGTCCCTGTTGAGGAAATAATAGCCGCTCACGATCTCGGCCTGGAGCTGGTCGTACTCGTCCGGTGCCAAGAGGCGCTCGGCGTCGCGGCTCGCGAGCAGCTTCTCGGCCGCGGGGTAGGTGCCCTCCTCGATAGCGTGACGGATGGCGCGCCTGAGCTCGTTGAGGCGCTTGCGCTCAAGCGCCGAAAGTGCCTGGCTGCCGTCCGCCGTCTCGCTCATCTCCTTGCCGGCGACGCTGCCCGGGCTATAGCCGGTCGGGTCGGGCTGGCGCGGCTCTTTCGCGCCCTTGGGCATGCGCGCGACGGCGAGCCGGTAGATCTCCGGTGCCATCGGCAGGTCGGCGTAGCTCTGCAGCCAGCTTGCGAGCTCGGCGAACTTGGCGTGGTAACCGTCGGGTGCCAAATAGCGCTCTGCCAGCACGTGCCCGAGGAGGATTTTGCTCGCTAGCCCGGCGAGCTCGCCATCGGCCTCCACCCAGCGCGCGCGCGCCTGGAGCTTGAGGGTGCGGCGATAGCGCTCCGCGTCCGCGTCGGTGAGGAGTTGGGGCAGCGTCGCCTCGCTGCCGGGCCGCAAGGCGCCCGGTGCCAAGGCCGCGGTCTCGATGTCGGGGGCCTCCGCGCGGACAGAGTCCGCCCCTCCAAGCGCCATTGCGAGGGTGAAAAGGAGGACCAGGGTGCGGCCGGAAAACAGTTTGCCCCCGACGTTCCGGGCCTCGGAGTGTCGTCTTTTTACAGGCGTCACGGCGCGCTACATAGCGGATTGGGCTGGTGATGGCAAGAGACCTTGATGACGCATCTCTCCCACAGTTTGTGGATAACCTGAGATAATCCCACTAAAGCAAGTGGTTATGGCAGGGACCGCAGGCGTTCCCGGAGGGCCAGCAGGTCGCGCCAGGCCTCCCGTTTTTGCGCCGGCGAGCGCAAAAGATAGGCCGGATGATAGATCGCCGCCGCCGGGATGGGCCGCGCCATGCCCTGGCTCTGGTACTGGAACCACTGACCGCGCAGACGCATGATGCCCTCATTGCGACCGAGCAGCGTCTTGGCCGACGAGCCGCCGACGAGGACCAGGATTTCGGGGTCGACGAGCTCGATGTGACGCTCGACGAAGGGCAGGCAGGCGGCGACCTCCGCCGCGGTGGGCTGCCGATTGCCTGGCGGCCGCCAATAGAGAATGTTCGTTATATAGAAGTGCCGGCGATCGAGGCCGATCCACCCCATCATGCGGTCGAGGAGCTGGCCGCTCACGCCCACGAACGGCTTGCCTTGGCGGTCCTCGTCGGCACCGGGGGCCTCCCCCACCAGCATGATCTTGGCGCGCGGATTGCCGTCGCCAAAGACGAGGTTGGTCGCGGTCTCCTTGAGCGGGCAGCCGTCGAAGGCGCGCAGGGCCTCCTCGAGCTGCTCCACGCTGCGCGCCGCAGCGGCGAGTTCGCGTGCGGCGCGTGCCGCCTCCGCGGCGGGCGCCGGCGCAATCGCGCCGCGCGGGCGCAGTGCCGCCGCTGCGGGGGGTGCCGTTGCCGGGCGGGCGTGACGGGCCGCGGGCCGCTCGGCCAAGGGCGCGGCCTTCTCGCCCCCCTCTCTTATTTTGTTTCGCTCCGAACTCCCCTGGGGGCTTCCCTGGGGGCCTGCCTGGGGCGGCGGGCGCCTCTCGGGTGCTGCGGCTTGGACGCTTGCCGCCGCGTGGAAGCGCGGACGCGGGGTCTCGCCGATCGCCTCGTCGGCGCCGGCCTCCAACTGCCAGGCGAGGGCGGCGATCAGGTCCCTGCGAGCGTCCGTTTCGGTCATGGCGTAATCCTAACAGTTCCGTTATTGCTGTGTCAGGCTCCGGGTGCGGCGGCGGCGAGAGGAGAGGAACGAGGCATGTCGCGGGAAGCCATGGAATTCGACGTCGTGATCGTCGGGGCCGGGCCCGCCGGCCTCTCCGCGGCGATCCGCCTGAAGCAGCTTGCCGCCGCGGCGGGAGCCGCGCTCGGCGTCGCCCTCATCGAGAAGGGCTCGGAGGTCGGCGCCCACATCCTTTCGGGCGCCGTGATCGAGACGCGCGCGCTCGCCGAGTTCCTCCCCGATTGGCGCGCGCGCGGTGCTCCCTTGCTGACCGAGGCGAAGGAGGACCGCTTCCTCCTGCTCACCGCCAAGCGGGCCTTCCGGCTGCCCACGCCGCCCCAGATGCACAACAAGGGGAACTATATCGTGAGCCTCGGCAACGTGTGCCGCTGGCTCGCCAAGCAGGCGGAAGAGCTCGGCGTCGAGATTTTTCCCGGCTTTGCCGCGGCCGAGGTGCTTTATGACGGGAGCGGCAGAGTGGCGGGTGTTGCGACCGGCGACATGGGCATCGGCCGGGACGGCGCGAAGACGGACCACTACCAGCCGGGTGTCGAGCTCAGGGCCAAGCAGACCCTCTTCGCCGAGGGCTGCCGCGGCTCGCTCACCAAGACGCTGTTCGAGCGCTTCCACTTGCGCGACGGCGTCGAGCCCCAGACCTTCGGCATCGGCATCAAGGAGCTGTGGGAGGTCGACCCCGCCCAGCACCGCCCGGGTCTCGTCGTCCACAGCGTGGGCTGGCCGCTCGACCGCCGCACCTACGGCGGCTCGTTCCTCTATCATCTGGAGAACAACCAGGTGGCGGTCGGCGTCGTCATCGGCCTCGATTACCGCAACCCCTACCTCAACCCCTTCGAGGAATTCCAGCGCTTCAAGACCCATCCCGCGATCCGTCCGAGCTTCGAGGGCGGGCGGCGCATTGCCTACGGCGCGCGCGCGCTCAACGAGGGGGGCTTCCAGGCGATCCCCAAGCTGACCTTTCCGGGGGGTGCGCTGATCGGCTGCAGCGCGGGTTTTCTCAACGTGCCCAAGATCAAGGGCACGCACGGCGCCATGAAATCCGCGACACTTGCGGCGGAAGCGGTGTTCGAGACGCTTGGCGAGGGCGAGGGGCGCGGCGAGGCGCAGCGCTATGCCGAGAGGCTCAAGGAAAGCTGGCTGTGGGAGGAGCTCCGTGGCGTGCGCAACATCCGCCCCGGCTTCCGCTGGGGCCTTTGGGCCGGGATCGCCTATGCGGCCCTCGACACTTACCTCTTGCGCGGGCGCGCGCCGTGGACGCTTGGGTACCATCCGGACAATCTGAGCCTCAAGCGCGCGAGTGCCAGCCGCAAGATCGAGTACCCCAAGCCGGACGGCAAGGTCTCGTTCGACAGGCTGAGCTCGGTGTTCATCTCCAACACCAACCACGAGGAGAACCAGCCGCCGCACCTGAAGCTCAAGGATCCTCAAGTGGAGATCACGGTCAATTTGGCGCTCTATGACGCGCCGGAGCAGCGTTATTGTCCGGCCGGCGTCTATGAGATCGTGCGCGACGCAGCCGGCGAGCCGCAGCTCGTGATCAACGCCCAGAATTGCGTGCATTGCAAGACGTGCGACATCAAGGACCCCACCCAGAACATCGTCTGGGTGCCGCCCGAAGGCGGCGGCGGGCCCAACTATCCGAACATGTGATCGCGCACGGCTTTGCCAAGCAGGTACCAGATACCACATAGGGACTGCGGCCGTGCCGCGCGGGGCGGCACGCGGGCGCCCTTGTGTCGGCGCCGCGGCGCTGGACTTTGAGGCGAAATGGGCCAAAAATCAGCAAGCGTGTATTCCGCCCCGAAATTTGCTTGCCGATCGGCGCACGGAATGCCGGCGAAGTCGCTATAATGTATTGCGCTGCGGATACGGAATCGAGCGAGGGTCGGCAGCGCATACCAGGCCTCGCGCAGGCGGGACGTGGAGGGGTGATTTGATCGTTTTTCGCTGCGTGGCACGGACTTCTTTTTTGGCGGCGCTCGCTTTCTCGAGCGCTTTCTTGGCCAGTGGCTGCGCGCCGCCCGGCAATCCCGCCGCCGCGGGCCAAAGCTCTGCCAGCACCCAGGGGAGCGCAGCCGCGGGGGGTGCCGAGGAAGACAAGGACGCCGGCATCTTCCAGTCGGCCCCCGGCTTCTATCTCGCCGCCCGCGCCGCGGACGAAGGAGGCGATGTCGCCAAAGCCGCGGACTTCATGGCGCAGGCGCTCAAGCGCGATCCGGGCAACACGGAGCTTCTGCGCGAGGCCTTCCAGCTCAAGCTGGCCGCAGGCAGGATCGAGGAGGCAAGCGAGCTAGCGAAGCGGCTCGCGGCCGCCCTTCCCGACAACCAGCTCGGCAACGTCGTGTTGGCACTGGAGGAGGCGCGGGCCGGCCGCTTCGCGGAGAGCGCTGCGCGCATGGCGAAGCTGCCGCGGGTTGGACTGGGCAACATCCTGGGACCCTTGATGGAGGCGTGGGCGCTCGAGGGCGAGGGCAAGACCGCGGACGCGCTCAAGGCGCTCGACCAGCTCTCGAGCGTGCGCGGCTTCGCGGTGCTGCGCGACTTTCATGCGGGCTTCATCAACGAGCATGCCGGGCGCGCGGCGGAAGCCGAAAGCGCCTTCAAGGCGACGCTCGCGGCAGAGAGCAGCCCCTCCTTCCGCGTGATCAATGCGCTGGCCGACTTCTACGCGCGGCAAAACCGCCTCAAGGAGGCGTTGGCCCTCTTCGATGACTACGTCAAGAACAACTCGGAGACGGTGCGTCTCGAGCTGACGGTCAAGGCGCTGAAATCGGGCGTGAAGCCCCGGCAGCATCCGCAGAATGCCGTCGAGGGAATGGCCGAGGCGCTGTTCGACGTGGGCTCCGCGCTGCGCCAGGACGAAGGCACGCGCTTGGCGCTCCAGCTCTTACGCCTCTCCCTCGACATGGAGCCGGACCTGACGATCGCGCGCGTGTCGCTTGCCGACATTCTCGACGCCGACCGCCGCGACGACGAGGCGCTGGCCCTCTTCCGCGGCGTCAACCCGGACTCCCCACTCTACTTCTCGGCGCACTTGCGCATCGCCGACGTGCTGCGCGAGGAGGACAAGCTCGACGAGGCCGTCAAGGAGCTCGACACGCTCGCCGAGCAATGGCCGAACAATTTCGAGCCGCTTGCGACGGAGGGTGATTACCTGCGCTCGGCCGACCGCTTCGCCGATGCGGTCAAGGCCTACGACCGGGCGATCGCGCGGGTCAAGACGGTCAAAACGCAGGACTGGTCGCTCTTCTATGCGCGCGGGGTGGCCCTCGAGCGCGCCGGCGATTGGGCGCGGGCGGAGAAGGATTTTCTCGAATCCCTCAAGCTCTCGCCGGATCAGCCGAGCGTGCTCAATTATCTCGGCTACTCCTGGGTCGACCGGGGCGAGAATATGGACAAGGCGAAGGGGCTCATCGAGCGCGCCGTGGAGCTCAAGCCCAACGACGGCTACATCGTCGACAGCCTCGGTTGGGTGCTCTATCGCGAGGGGCAATTCGAGCGCGCGGTCACCAGTCTCGAGCGCGCCGTCGAGCTCCGCCCGGATGATCCGGTGATCAACGATCATCTGGGCGACGCCTATTGGCGCGTGGGACGCCTCGACGAGGCGCGCTTCCAATGGCTCCGCGCGCTCACGCTCAAGCCCGAGCCCGATCTCAAGACGCAGATCGGCGCCAAGCTCGAGCACGGCCTCAAGACCGACACCAAATCGGACGAGCACGGCCTCAAGAGCGACACCAAATCGGGCGAGCACGACAGTTGATCGCCGCGATCCGCGTCGCGGCACCCGCCAAGCTCAATCTCTACCTCCAGGTTCTCGGCCGGCGTGCCGACGGCTACCACCTCATCGACTCGCTCGTCGCCTTTGCCTCCGTGCACGACACGCTCGCCGCGGCACCGGCCGAGGGTTTGAGCTTGGCGCTCCGCGGGCCGTTCGGCCCTCAGCTTGCGCGCGAGCGCGATAACCTCGTCCTGCGCGCGGCGCGCCTCTTGGCGCATGAGCTGGCGCTGACGCCGAACGCGGCCTTGACGCTTGAGAAGCGCCTGCCGCTTGCCTCAGGCATCGGCGGCGGCTCGGCGGACGCGGCGGCGGCGCTCTCTGCCTTGGCGCGGCTCTGGAACCGTTCGCTCGCGGCAAGCGAGCTCGCGCGCTTGGCGTTAGCACTTGGCGCCGACGTGCCCGTGTGCCTTTTCGGCCGCGCCGCCTTCGTCGGCGGAATCGGCGAGGAGCTGGCGCCGGCTCCGCCGCTGCCGCAAGCAGCCCTCGTTCTCGTCAACCCCGGCATGGCGGTCTCCACGGCGGGCGTCTTTCGCGCGCGCGAAAGCACCTTCTCGGCACCCGCGCGCTTCGAAGGGACGCCGCGCGATGCGGCCGCGCTCGCCTCGCTTCTCGCCGAGCGGCGCAACGACTTGACCGCGGCCGCCACGCGCCTCTGCCCCGCGATCAGAGAGGTGCTCGCAGCACTCGGGGCTCAACCGGGATGCTTGCTCGCGCGCATGTCGGGAAGTGGGGCCACCTGCTTCGGGCTCTTCGGCCAAGCGGCCGATGCCGCGGCCGCGGCACAGGCACTCGCGCGTCCGGGCTGGTGGGTCGTGCCGGCGCAGCTCGTCACGGATGCCGCGACGCTCGAGCCCGCGCCGATATCAGCGCCGTAGGGCCAACTCTCGCAAATTCGAGCGTCACCCCCCACCCCAACCCTCCCCCTCAAGGGGGGAGGGTTGGGGTGGGGGGTGTTCACGTATCTATGATTCCGAGCGA
>DATEQI010000503.1:0-2680 GCA_035272805.1 Alphaproteobacteria bacterium
CGGCAACTATCTCGAGGTGACGGCCCCGCCGATGAAGGAGATGGGCGGCATCCGCTTCGAGGCGGACGGCACCGTCACCATCATCACCGGCACGCTCGACTACGGCCAGGGCCACGCCTCGCCCTTCGCGCAGATCCTCCACGAGAAGCTCGGCGTGCCCTTCGAGCGCGTCCGCCTCCTCCAGGGCGACAGCGACGAGCTCATCGCCGGCGGCGGCACCGGCGGCTCGAAGTCGGTGATGGCGAGCGGCTCGGCGATCATCGAGGCGAGCGACAAGGTGATCGCCCTCGGGCGCGAGATCGCCTCGACGGTGCTCGAGGCGGCGGCGGCCGACATCGAGTTCGCGGGCGGGCGCTTCACCATCGTCGGCACCGACCGCGGCATCGGCATCATGGAGCTTGCGGCTAAGCTGCGCGAGGGCCTCAAGCTGCCGGCCGACGTGCCCCAGAGCCTCGACGTGAAGCACGTCTTCGAGCTCGCCCCCTCGGCCTACCCCAACGGCTGCCACATAGCCGAGGTCGAGATCGATCCCGCGACCGGGACGGCCGAGGTCGTGCGCTACGTCATGGTCAACGACTTCGGCAACCTCATCAACCCGCTCCTCGTCGAAGGCCAGCTCCATGGCGGGGTGGTTCAGGGCATCGGCCAGGCGCTCATGGAGCGCACCGTCTACGACGAGGAGGGCCAGCTCCTCACCGGCTCCTACATGGATTACGCGCTGCCGCGCGCCCGCGGCCTGCCGAGCTTCGCCTTCTTCAGCCACCCGGTGCCGGCCAAGACCAACCTCCTGGGGGCCAAGGGCTGCGGCGAGGCCGGCTGTGCCGGCGCGCTGCCGGCGGTGATGAACGCCGTCGTCGACGCGCTCAGCGAGCTCGGCATCCGCCACCTCGACATGCCCGCCACCCCGCTCGCGATCTGGCAGGCGATTCAACAGGCGCAGAAGAGATAGAGTGCTGCCTAGAGTAATCCCTCTCCCGCAAGCGGGAGAGGGAAGGGGCCCGTCCCGAAGGGATGGGAAGGGTGAGGGATCGCACCGGGCTGGGTAAGCAGGCCCTTCAAGATTCGTGATCGACGCGGTCAGCCGCGCGGCTGTCCCTCACCCTCCCATGGCCTGCGGCCATGGGTCCCTCCCTCTCCCGCTTGCGGGAGAGGGGCGAACAAAGCGTAAGGAACCGACCCGCGGCGTTACATCGCCGCCGCCACTTGGCCGCGAATCTCGCCGCCCTTGTTGGCGGCGGTGTGGATGTTGATGTAGATCTTGCCGCCGAGAAAATCGGCCATCTGCGCGTCGGTCAAGGTGGCCGAGCCCTTCATCGGGCTGGGGCCGACGGGAATCGGCACTTCTACGCCGGCGTTCGCACCGGCGACCGCGGGCCCGTGGAAGTGGGCCGCCGTGGCGTCGCCGCTCAAGCCGCTGTAGCTGATCTCCCAGCTCAGCATCTTGGTGCCCTTGTCGAGCGTGAGGGCCGCCTTGCCCGTGGCCGCCGTCGTCACCGGCGGCACCTCGGAGGCGCCGTTCAAGGTCGCCGACAGCTTCGTCGCCATGCCCTGTGCCAACGCGCCCGTGAGCGCGCCCACCGCGAGCACTGCCGCCGCGGCCATCGTCCATAATGCCCTGCGCGTGATCTGCGACATGTTCTCCTCCCAGGTTCAATTTGGTCCCGGGCATTATTCGCCGGGGAGGCCATACGGGTCCACAAGTGCTCGGTTGAAGCGCTTCACATTCGCGTGATTTGCCGCCGCCCCCGGCGTCAAAACCATGGGAATTGGTCTATTGATCGGGTCCGGCCGGCAAGGAAAGGATCGTGACAGTGCACCGCCCGCTCTCGCTTGCTCTCGTCTCAGCGATACTGGCACTTGCGAGCCTCGCCGCGCGCGCCGCCGCCGTCGACTGGAGCAAGGCCGAGCTCTTTACCGTGACCATGACGGAGTATCGCTTCACCCCGAGCGATCTCAAATTCCGCCGCGGCGTGCCCTATCGGCTGCATTTGCAGAACGACGGCAAGGAGCTCCACGAGTTCAGCGCCCCCGACTTCTTCAAGGCGATCGAGACCAGGAACCCCGAAGTGCTGGCGCAGGAAGGCAAGGAAGTCGTGCTGCCGCCGCACGAGAGCAAGGACGTCTATTTCATCGCCGAGCGCCCGGGCCGCTTCCCCCTCGCCTGCCCCGATCACGACTGGGCAGGCATGACCGGCACGATCACGGTCGAGTAAGCGGGACGGCGCGGGCTCTCCCGGGCGAGGCTATGCCCGCGCGCGGCGATCGATTATCCTGCCAGGTCGGAAAGGAGGCCCGGTCATGGCGAAAATCTCGGGCGTGTGGTTGCCCGTCATCACGCCGTTCCTCGATGGCGAGGTCGATTTCGCGAGCTACGAGCGCTTGCTCGAGCACGCCCTCGGCAAGGGTATTGCGGGCATCTTCCCGCTCGGGACCACCGGCGAGAGCCCGACCATCGAGGACGACGAGATGGAGGCGATCGTCGAGCGCACCGTGAGCGTCGTCGCGGGTCGGGCGCCGGTCTTCGTGGGCGTCGGCGGCAATGCGACCTGGAAGGTCGTCAAGATGCTGAAGCGGCTCGAGCGCTACGCATTTTCCGGCATCGTCTCGGTCTGTCCCTATTACAACCGGCCGAGCCAGGAGGGGATGCGCGAGCATTTCACGCGCATCGCCGAGGCGACCG
>DATEQI010000504.1:0-3833 GCA_035272805.1 Alphaproteobacteria bacterium
GAACGGCGAGTCGAAAGAGAGGGACCCTATCGAAAACGGGGGAATGCCGACGAGCCCGGACGGCCCGCCCGTGAGCCCGAAGAGGCCGACCGTGAGGGAATCGACGAGCAGCCCGAAGGCCAAGGTGGCGAGCGCAAGATAGAGCCCGCGCAAGCGCATGGTGGCGAGCGAGAGCAACAAGGCGCAGGCAACCGAGAGGACCATGGCCACGAGCGTGCTGACGAAGGGCGGCCAGCCGTAGGTGGTCGCGAGAATCGCCGCCGCATATCCGCCGATCGCCATGAAGCCTGCTTGTCCCAAGCTGACCTGGCCGGCGTAGCCCATCAGCACGTCGAGGCCGAGCACCGCAATGAAGAGAATGCCGGTGATGATGAAGGATGCGAGCAGGCCGCTTGGGCCGAGCGCCCAAGGAAGCAGCGCGAAGAAAGCGAGGGATAGGACGGCGAGGACGACCGCCTCGCGACCCTTGAGCCGCACCAGCTTATGGTAGACGCGCTGCTCCTGGCGCGTGTCCTGCCGCGGCTGCAGTCCGGCGCCGAAAAGCCCTTGCGGGCGGAGGATCATGACGAAGATCAGGAGCGCCAGCGAGAGCCCATTGGCGAAGAGCGAGGAGACATAGCCGGCGGCGAGCTGCTCGGCGACGCCGAGGAAGAGCCCGCCCACGATGGCGCCCAGGAAGGAGCCCATGCCGCCGATCGCCATGGCGATGAAACCCGAGATGGTGAAGATGCGGCCCGTGTCGAACTCGAACGAGATGATCGGTCCGACGACGACGCCGCTGATCGCGCCGATCATGGCCGCGAGCGCGAAGCTCGCGAGCGTCGAGCGCGCCACGTCGATGCCCATGAGGCGCGCGGCCATGGGGTTTTCCGCGCAGGCGCGCAACGCCTTGCCGGCCGTCGTGCGGGTCAATCCGTACCAGGTTGCGAGCGCGATCAGCGCCGAAGCGCCCGCGATCCAAAACCCTTGGGGCGGCACCGGGATGCCGAAGAGGACGACCGGCTGCTCTCCCGAGAAAGGAGGGGCGGCATAGGGCTGGCTGCCCCAAAGCAGGAGTGCGATCCCCTCGATGAGGGTGAGGAGGGCTGCGGTCAGCATGAGCATGCTGCTGTTGGGAAGCCGGCCGAGCGCCGGGACGAAGGTCGCTGCCCCAAGTGCTGCGCCGAAAGAGGCCGTGCTGACGACGGCGGCAAGGGCTGCGAGCGGCGTCGGCCAGCCCAGCGTTTTTTGGAAGGTGTACATGGTGAGCGCGCCGAGCGCGCAGAAGGCGCCTTGGGCGAGGTTGACGATCCCCGTCACCCTGTAGACCAATGAAAAGCCGAGCGCGACAGTGGCGAACACCATCCCTTGGAGCAGCCCGCCGATGACGATCTGGGCGAGCTCGGTCACGCCCGTCGACCTCGTTCTTAGTGCTTAATGCGCGAGCGGGATCCCGGTCGGCTGGCTCATGACCTCCCACGCCTGCTTCGCGGCACTCCAGCGCGTGACGACCGCGTTGTGCTCGTCGAGGCCGCGCTGGGGGTTGCGTTCGAAGTCGAAGATGCCGTCGATGCCGGCGTTATTCTTGAGATGCGCGATGTAGTCGCGCACCTCTTGAGCGGTCGCCTGGGGGCTGAGAGCGCGAAGCGCGTCGACGAGGACCATGGCCGGGCCCCAGGCGAGCGAAGCCGCGACATCGGGCTTTGCATTTGCGGCTTTGTAGTCATCGTAGAATTCCTGCTGCGCTTTCTCGACCTCGGGCTCGAGCTTGAGGGTCCCCGCGTGCTCCGGCCACTCTCCAGACGGGATATAGAGCTCCTTGGGGAGGAAGCTCGCGTACTCGGTCATCTGGGCGTAAGTCATGTTGCCGTCGGTGGTCGCAACCGGAACCTCGAGTCCCGCCTGCACGATTCCCTTGAAGATCGTTGCGATGGGCGCGCCGGTCGTCCAGGCGATCAGCGCCTGCGGATTGGCTGCCTTGAGGTGCTCGATTTGGGCGGCGACGCTCACGTCGGTCGGGTTGAAGTGAGCGCGCGCGACCATCTCCACGCCCTTGTTCTCGGGCCGCGCCAGCACCTCGTCAACGCCGCGCTCGGCGTCCTGTCCCGTCGCATCCGTGCTCGTGATGAGCGAAAGCCGGGTCCAGCCCTTGAGCCGGAAATAACGGATGACCGCCGCCGCCAGGTCGTACGTCGACACGCTCGAGGTGAATACGTAGCTCCCCGCGGGCGGGTGAATGCCCGGCGAAAGACAGTACATGACCGGCCCATTGCTCATGAGCGGGGCCATCGCATTGCACATCGCCACGATGCTCGAGCCGATGAGCACCGTCGGGTGCTCGGCCAGCACCTGGTTTGCGAGCTGCACCGACGTTTGCGGATTCGACTGATCGTCGTGGAAGACGAAGTGCACCGGCCGGCCGTGGATGCCGCCTGACTTGTTGAAAATCGGCTCGGCGATCTCGAGCGCCTTCTGCTCGGCCTGGCCAAGGAACGAGGCCCGCCCGCTCAGCGGCATGATCGCGTGAATGGTGTAAGGCTCGGCGGCGGCGGCATGCCGTGCCGGCCACGCCACAGCTATGGCAGAGCAGAGCAGCGAGAGCACGAGCGTCCAATCGCGAATGCCGTTGAGACGCATTTTTTCCTCCCTGTTCGTCCCCGCGAGGGCCGGCGCGCGCGGCCGCTTCGGTCGTTGACACGTCCCGAATCTACTGCCAATATTACTTCGAATTCTATCTAAATGTAACGCCATTTTGGTGCGATCGGAGTGCGGGTGCGCGCAGCACCCGAGGTCGAGCGTACAGTCGGTCGGACCGACATTCGCCGGAGCCTGCCCCACGCACCTCGCTCACCGCATAGCGGAGGAACCCAGCCATGAACGTGATGACCAACAAGGCCGCCAGGCCCTCGGCCGAAGAGGTGCGCGATCTGCGTCTGACGCTGGAATGGCTCAAGTCGGAGGGCGACCTCATCGAGACGGACAAGGTGGTCGACCCCGACCTCGAAATCACCGGGCTCCAGAAGCACATGGACGGCGGCTGCCCGGTGCTCTTCAACAACGTCAAGGGCAAGCCCAACCATCGCGTCGTCACCAATCTGTTCGGCGACATCAACGTCATCAACAAGATGTTCGGCTGGGAAAACGATCCCGATCGGGTCCGCAAGCTGGCGCGGGCGCTCTCCAAGCCCCTCAAACCGGTCGTCATTCCCGCGAGCGAAGCGCCCTGCCAAGAGACGGTGATCGAGAACCCGCAGAACGTGAACGATTACATGGTGGCCATCCGGCACACGGCCTACGAGCCGGAGCTTACGGTGGGCTCGGGCATCCGCTGCGTGACGGGCCCGCATTTCGATGGCGGCTCCGATCTCGGCTATAACCGCATGAACTTCCGCTGGGGCAATGTGGGGACATTCCAGATTTCTCCCGGCTCGCACATGTGGCAGGTCGTCAACGCCTACTACAAGTCCAACGAGCGGGTGCCGATCACGATGTGCTTCGGGGTCCCGCCGGCCTGCACGCTGCTCGCCGGCGCGGGGTTCGACTACGTCATCCTGCCCAAGGGGTGCGACGAGATCGGCGTGGCCGGTGCCGTGCAGGGCGCGCCGGTGAGGCTGGTGAAGGCGCGCACGGTGGATGCCATGGCACTCGCCGATTCCGAGCTCGTGCTCGAGGGCTATGTCGATCCGCGCGACCGCCGCTACGAAACGCGCGAGAGCGAGGAGGCCGGCGTGCAGGGCCGCTACCATTTCCATCCCGAATGGGCGGGATACATGGGCAAGGCCTACAAGGCGCCGACCTTCCACGTCACCGCCGTGACCATGCGGCGCCCCGAGAGCAAGCCGATCATCTTCGCG
>DATEQI010000505.1:0-7200 GCA_035272805.1 Alphaproteobacteria bacterium
CCTTCATCGTCGACAATACCTGCGCCAGCCCCTATCTCTGCCGGCCGTTCGAGTGGGGTGCCGACATCGTCGTCCACTCGCTGACGAAATTCCTCTCGGGCCACGGCACCTCGATGGGCGGCATCGTCGTCGAGTCCGGCAAGTTCGACTGGGGCCAGAACGACAAGTTCCCCTCCATGACCCAGCCGGACCCGGCCTATCACGGCCTCACCTTCTACGAGACCTTCGGCGATTTCGGCTACACCATGAAGACGCGCGCGGTGGCGCTGCGCGACCTCGGCCCGTCGCTCGCGCCGCTGAATGCGTTCCTCATCCTGACCGGCATCGAGACGCTGCCCTTGCGCATGGAGCGGCACGTCGCCAATGCCGGAAGGGTGGCGGAGTTTCTCGCCGGCCATCCCGCCGTCGCCTGGGTCGCCTATGCCGGGCTCAAATCGAGCCCCTATCACGAGCTCGCCCGGAAATATCTGCCGCGCGGCTGCGGTGCCGTCTTCACCTTCGGCGTCAAGGGCGGCTACGAGGCGGGCATCAAGGTGGTGGAGAGCGTGGAAATCCTCTCCCACCTCGCGAATGTGGGCGACACGCGCTCGCTCATCCTCCATCCCGCCTCGACGACGCACCGCCAGCTGAGCGACGAGCAGCGCCTGGCCGCGGGCGCCGGCCCCGACGTGATCCGGCTCTCGATCGGGCTCGAGACCGCGGACGACCTCATCCGCGACCTCGACCAGGCCCTCGCCGCCGCCACGCGCAAGGATCGCGCGGCGGCGGAATAGCGGCCGCTTTCGCCGCGGGCTATTGGCTCGGCGGCGGCGGGGTGCCAGGCGGCGGCCCCTGCGTGCCCGGCGGGGGCTGCGAGCCCGGCGGGGGCTGCGAGCCCGGCGGGGGCTGTGAGCCTGGAGGCGGCGGCGCTTCGGCACTCGGCGGGGCGCCCGGCGCCTGGTTCCCCTTCGAATACATGCATTGCACGTAGGCGTTGTCGTAACGCTGCTGCGCCGTATATTGCTGCTGCGCCGCCGCATTCGCACCATAGCCCGTGCCGGCGACGGCGCCCGCGCCGGCTCCAATGGCGGCACCGCGGCCGCCCCCGAACGCTGCCCCCAGCCCGGCGCCGAGCAACGTGCCGACGATCGCACTCCCCACCACCGTGCTGCCGCTGTCCTGCGGGCCCACTTGGCCCTCGGCATACTGCCGGCAGACGGCATCGTCCTGCTGGAAGACATCGATCGGCTTGTTCGGTGCGGGGATCACCTGCACGCTCGGCGACATCGCCCATCCGGCATTGCTGCCGAGCAGCAGCACGCCGGCCAAGCCGGTGAGCATCTTTGCGAAGCCTTTCATCCTTTGCTCCTTTCCTCTTGCCCGACGTTGGCGGGCAGAACCTGGCGCATTGCTCTTTATCGTCCCTTCCCTAATCGGCCGCAACAGGTTGCACGCGGAGCCGCACCGGCGCCGTCGAGGGCAAGAGGAGGGCCGCAAGAACGACCGCCGCAGCGAGGCCCGCGAGTATCACGAAGAGCCAATAGAAATCCCCGCTCTGGCCGTAAATCCAGCCGACGAGCTGCACCGAGAGCGGCGTCACGCCGAAGGCGAGCACGAACTTGGCGCCGAAGGCGGTCGCGCGCCAGCGCTGCGGCGTGTAGCGCGTCAGCAGCAGATTCTCCGCCGGCTGGCTGCCGCTGTTGCAGAGGACCATGAGCAGCACGGCGGCGATGACGGGAAGCCCGGTGAGACTGCCCATCAGATAGAGGAGCGGCAGCTGGAGCGCGAAGAAGATCAGATAGGCGGCGCGCAGGCTGAAGCGGTCCGCGAACCAGCCGCCCACGATCTGGAAGGCGCCCGCGGCGAGATAGACGACGGTGAAGAGCGTCCCCGCACCGAACACGCCGCCCGTGAGGTACTCGCCAAGGCGCAACTCGAAGAGCTTCGGCATCACCGTCTGGGTCGAGGAGAAGATCAGCCCGCTGCAGACGACGGTGATCGAGAGCACCCAAAAGGCACGCATCGCATCGCGCCTGCTGGGGGCTGCGTCGGCCAAGGGCTTGAGATCGACCTTATGGTCGAGAATCCAGCCGCCGCCGCGCAAAAGCGCCAGCGCCGCACCGGTCGCGACCGACGCGGCACCCGGAATGATGAAAGCGGCGCGCCAGCCGATGAGGCTGGTGAGAAGGTCCGCGATCACGCCCGCCGAGGCGACGCCCACGCAGCCGAAGATGCCGAAGACGCCGATCGAGAAACCGGGCCGCAACGCCGTGCGCATGAGCCACGACATGCCGACGGGATGGTAGATCGAGGCAAAGAGCCCGAGGGCCGAGAGTGCCACCGCGAGCCCGAGGGTCGATTGGCTGAGCCCGGCGCCGATCGTGGCTGAGCCCGCGCCCACGAAGAACAACACCATCATGCCCGGCGTGCTCCAGCGGTCGCCGAGCCAGCCGGCAAACGGCGCGCCTAAGCCCATGAGCAGCGCTCCCACGGTCCAGAGCTCGATGAGCTCGCTGTAGGAGAGATTCCACTCCTTCTCGAGCGTCAGCACCACGGTCAAGTAGAGCGCTATCAAGAGGTGCGTATAGCCGTGGCCGAGCCAAGCGAAGAGCTGCGAGAGGTAGGGGGAGCGGTGCGACATCGTTTCAGCCCGACGTCCTTTTTAGGCACCCGCAAGAGGCGCAGGGCGGCCTTGACTCGACTTGACAAATGGTAGCGACCTTTACGCGAGACAATGGCCGAACCCCACTCGCCGAAGGCCGGCAGCGCGCCGCGCCCCCGGGCCGGCAATGGCTCGGGCTCGGCAATGCTTGCCCCGCCGAGAGGCCATGCGTTTCCCGCAATAGCACGCGCGTCCGTTTGAGAGGAGACTGAGCATCTTGGCTTCCTCGATCAGACCGCCCGTGACGAGCGCTCCTCTTTCCCCGCCGCCCGACGACGCCAGGCTTGGCATCCTTTACGTCCTCGCTTCGACGTTCCTCTTCAACATCCTGAACGCAACGGCCAAATGGCTCGCCGACGATTATTCGATCGTCGAAATCACCTTCTTCCGCAACATCTTTGCCTTCCTTCCCTGTCTCCTCCTCGTCTTCGCCGGCCCGGGCATTGCCTCGCTGAGGACGGGCAGACTCGGCCTTCACATGTTGCGCGGCCTGGGCGGACTCGCCTCGATGCTGCTCGCCTTCACCTCTTACAGCCTGTTGCCGATCGCCGACGCCGTGGCGATCTCCTTCGCCTCCCCCATCTTCCTCACCGCACTCTCGGTCCCGCTCCTCGGCGAGAAGGTGGGCATTCATCGCTGGAGTGCCGTCGTCATCGGCTTCCTCGGCATCCTCGTCATGGCCAAGCCGTCCGGCATCGGCCAAAACCTCGGCTTCTTCACGGCACTCGGCGGCACGGTGGTCGGCGCGCTCGTTCTGGTGAGCGTGCGCCGACTCGGCCGTACCGAAGCGCCGCTCACCATTATCTTCTACCAGGCGCTGGTGGGCACGGCCGGCAGCGTCCTTCTGCTCCCCTTCGGCTGGAAGACGCCGAGCCTCGTCGGCTTCGCGCTCTTCACCGTCATGGGGCTCGTCGGCGTCGCCGGCCATTTCTGCCAGACCCAGGGCTTCCGTCATGCCGCCGTCGCCGTCGTCGGACCGTTCAATTATGTCGGCCTGATCTGGGCGACGCTCTTCGGATACCTGATCTGGCACCAGCTCCCCGGACCGGGCACGGTGCTCGGCGGGCTCTTCGTGATCGCGAGCGGCATCTATATTCTCTACCGCGAGACCCGACGGCAGGTTGCGGTCGTAAGCGCAGCACCGCCCCAACCAGGAGCGGACTGAGCGCGCATTGGGCTGACGCAGGTGCGGTCTCACCGCGTCTCCGCCGCGATCCAGGCGAGATAGTCGGGGTTGCCCGCGACGATGGGGAGGGCTGCCACGCAGGGCACCGAATAACCGTGCGTCTCCTTGATCCGTGCTGTAAGGCGTGCCACCAGGTCGTCCCGCGTCTTGAGGATGAGTGCCACCTCCTCGCCTTCCTCGAGCGAGCCCTCCCACCAATAGAGCGAGCGGATGGCGCCCAAGATGTTGGCGCATGCCGCCAGGCGCTCGCCGACCACAACGCGCGCGATCGCACGCGCCTCCTCCTCGCTCCGGCAGGTGACATAGACCAGCGTCGCGCTCATGTCGGCATCCTCGCTCACGGCCGCAGCGCCCGGAAAATACCATTGCCAAGCTGCCCTCGGCACTTGGCGCTGCAAGCAATTTAACGTAGGATCGGCGCACAGTCATGGGTCGCCGGATGCCAACGCATTCGGCCTAGGGGAGCCCAATGAGCGAGGCCCACAACGTCGTCAAGCTGCCGCTCCGGCGCCCCCGCGCGCCACGCGCCGCAAGGGGAAGGCCGAGCACGGCACAGCGCAGCTGGCTCAAGCGCGGCCTCGAGCAGCCAGGCGGCAAGCTGCCCCTCTTCGACGGGGATGGTCAGCGGGTCGACCTGCGCACCATCAGGAGCTGCATCGACAACGGCTGGGCCGAACCCTGGTTCCACAACCCGATCAAGCCCGACTGGCTCGTCTGCAAGCTGACTGCGGCCGGACGCGCCCTGCTCGCACGGGCCTGAGCACGTCTCTCCCGGAGCCGGGCGGCCAGAGCGGCAGCGTTCCGAGTCCTGCCTCATCTTCATCTTGCCGCTTGCCGGGAAGGCGGCAGGCGTCAAGCTTGGTTGAGCGCGCCGGGAGAAAGGCGCTAGTCTCCCGATTCGGAAGTTCGTCTTACCCGGAAATAACCGTCATTGCGAGCGTAGCGAAGCAATCCAGCGCGCCTGGTGCGAACCCTCTCTGGATTGCTTCGGCGCCCTTCGGGCGCCTCGCAATGACAAGTGTTATCCTGATGCCGTGAATTTCAGAACCAGGACGCTAGCTTGCCGCATATGAAGGACGGGTCGGACGCGGGGCGGCAAAGCGCCGGAGCGGGCGCTCTCGTTACCCGTTGGGCTCCTTTCCTGCTCTTTGCCGCAGGCAGCGCTTATTGCGTCTTCCACCACGACCCTTCGCGCCATGAGCTGCAGGCCTTTCTTATCGCCCGCGCGTCGAGCGGGCTCTCGAGTCTCTTTCATAATCTCGCCCACGAAGGTCATCCGGGACTATGGCACCTGCTGCTCCTCGCAGCGGTGCGCCTCCACGACGACCCGATCGTGCTGAACCTGCTTCAGGCGCTCATCGCCGCGGCGACCCTCTCGCTCATCTGGCTCGCCGCTCCTTTCAACGGGATCGAGAAGGCTCTTCTATCGGCCAGCTACTATATCGCCTTCGAGTATGCGCTCCTGGCGCCGGGCTACGGTCTCGGGGTCGTCCTCTTCTTCGCTTTCGTCGCCTTGCGGCGCTCGCCGTGGTCCTGGCTGGCGCTCGGCCTGATGGCCAACATCGCCATCCACTTCATGGCTCTCGCGGCCGTCGGCGGCTGTCTCCTCGTTTATCGCAGGCAGCGCTCGCGACCCGGCATCGCCGTGTTTCTGGCCCTCCTCGCCATTGCCGTGATCACCGCTTTTCCGGCCCCGGATACGATCGTGGCAACGCAGCCTCAAGGGCTCGCCTTACGCGCGCTCGTTTCGCTCGCGCGCTTGTCCGCGGCTCTGTTGCCCGTGAACGCGAGCTCGCCGCTCGGCCTCAGTTGGAGCCAAGTCTGCGCCGCGTGCAGTGGGCTCGCTCCGATCGTCCTCGGCCTGCTCGTGCTCGCCATCGGCGCCTATTCGCTGCGCGCGAGGCCGGCACTGAGCGGCGCATATCTCGCGGCCTGCGGCGCGCTCTTCCTCATCGGCGCCGCGATCTACCTCGGCTACGACCGGCATTACGGGCTCGCCTTCGTGGTTCTCGTCGGATTGCACTGGATGGCCCGCGACGACAAGCCGCAGCTCGCGCCGAGCTCGACGTTCCTGTGCTGGCTCATCGTCTCCGCGGCGGCGGGCGCCTGGTCGATTTCCGGGTCCCTCCAAGCCGATGGCTCGAACGGGCGCGCGGCGGCGCGATGGCTCAGCGGCCACGCGGAGCCCACTGCGGTCGTGGCCGCCTACCCCGGATGGATGGGCATCGAGATCTCGGCCTATCTGCAGAAGCCCATCTACAACCTCCAGGCGCATCGCTATCAAAGCTTCGTCGTCTGGAACTATGCGGCGGATGCCGAGCCGTCGCGCGACGATGTCGGGGATTGGCTCGAGACCGCACCGAGGACGGGACCGCTCTATGTGGTCTCGGATCCCGATTCCCTCACCTCCTCTATCGAGCGCGGTACGAGCGAGCGCCTGGACGCGCGCGGCATCCGGCTCAAAGAGGCAGCACGCTTCCAAGACGGCGGCGACGGTTACGTGATCTACCGCGTGCGCTTCGAGGAGCCGTAAAGCGGAGGCAGCGGCTCAAAGGCGGCCGGCGCGGAGATCATCGATCAGCGCTTGGAGCGCTTGGCGCATGGCTTCGCGGCTGCCGTGGCGGCAGCTCCACCCCAGCGCCTTTATCCGGTCGGTGTTGAGCCTGACTACCGGCACGTCGCCCTTCCAGCCGCGGTCGCCGCCGGAGTACTCGAAGCGCGGACGAACGGCGAGGCCCAGAGAGGCGACCGCGAGCTCCGCGATCTCCGTGACCGTGATGTAGTCACCCGTCGCGACGTTATAGACCTCGTAGGGCTTTGCGCAATGACGGTTGGCGTGCAGCACCGCCGCCACGACATCCGAGACATGGATGTAGGATTTGCTTTGCGTGCCGTCGCCGAGGATGGCAAGACGACTCGAATCCGCGATCAGGCGGCGGGCGAAGTCCAGGCCCACGCCGTGCGTCTGGCGCGGTCCGACCACGTTGCCGAAGCGGAAGACGCAAGCCGTCAAGCCGAACATGAAACAGTAGGCGGCGATGAGCGCCTCGCCCGCCAGCTTGCTGGCGCCATAGGTCGAGATCGGCAGCAGCGGACCGTGGTCCTCTCGAGCCTCGCTCTCGCCGAGCTCGCCGTACACGCCGCTGCCCGAGGCATAGAGAATGCGGGGCACCCCGCTCCGGCGCATCGCCTCGAGCACGTTGTTGGTGAGCTCCGTGCCCTCGCGAAAGTCGATCTCCGGCTCCTTGGCGGCGCGCGCAATGTCGGGATTGGAGGCGAGGTGGATGACGACATCGTGACCCGCCACGGCGGCAGCGAGCGCGTGCACGTCGTGAGCGTCGCCGCGCACGACGCGAAAGCGCGGGTCGCCGAG
>DATEQI010000506.1:0-2315 GCA_035272805.1 Alphaproteobacteria bacterium
GGGGGTGACGCTCGAATCTTCTAGAGTTGGCACTGATAATTCCGCCTCAATGCCCGCCAAAGATTGAAGCGCCGGTATGAGCTCGTCATCTGAGAAATGATTGGCGCGGCCTGACGGATTTTGCTGGCGCATTTGCTCTCAGCTTGCCCGGAAGCCCGTCGCCACCACGTAGACCTCGGCCGATTCAGCCCGGCTCGCCGGCGGCTTCACGTGGCGCACCTTGGCAAAGCGGCGCCTGAGCCGCTCGAGCAGCGCGCGCTCGGCCCCACCTTGCCAGACCTTGGCGACGAACGTGCCCCCCGGCGCCAGCACCTCGAGGGCGAACTCGGCCGCCGCCTCGGCGAGGGCCACGATGCGCAGATGGTCGGTCGCGCGGTGGCCGGAGGAAGCCGGCGCCATGTCGCTCATCACCACGTCGGCCGGGCCCGCCAGTGCCGCGCGGATGCGCGCCGGCGCCTCCGGGGCGAGGAAGTCGAGCTGGAGGAGCTCGGCACCCGCAACGGGACTCATCTCGAGGAGATCGACCGCGATCACCCCGCCTCCTTGAGGCCGCCCCGCGCGCGTGCGCTCGACCGCGACCTGGGTCCAGCCGCCGGGTGCCGCACCGAGATCGACGACGCGCGCGCGCGCGCGCAGGAAGTGGAGCCTGTCGTCGAGCTCGGCGAGCTTGAAGGCGGCGCGCGAGCGGTAGCCTTGCCGCCGCGCCTCGGCGACATAAGGATCGTTGAGCTGGCGCTCGAGCCAGCGGATTTGCGAGCCCGTGCGGCCCTTGGTCGAATGCAGGCGTTGCGCCAAGGGCCGCGCGGCCGAGGGAGCGCTGCCCGCACGCGCTCCCCGCCCCTTGCGGCCGGGTCCTTCTTTGGCTGCCATGGTCTTGAGCTGCGGTTTCTATGCCCGGCCGGCGCGCGCGCGCATGAGGCCGAGGAGGATGCCCTCGCGCAAGCCGCGATCCGCCACGCGCAACTGCCCGACCGGCCAGCGCCGGCAGATGGCGTCGAGGATGGCGAGGCCGGCAATGACGAGATCGGCGCGCTCGTGGCCGATGCAGGGATGGGCGGCACGCTCCTCGAAGCTCATCGCACCCAGGCGCTCGCTCTCGCCCTTGATGACATCGAGGGTGAGGTAGGTCCCGTCGACGGCGGCGCGGTCGTAGCGCGCGAGCCTGAGATGGACGCCGGCGATGGTGGTGACCGTGCCCGAAGTGCCGAGCATCTGCACCTCGCCGCGGGCAAGTGCCGCCGAGATGCCGTGCACCAAGTCGAAAGGCTCGAGATGGCGGCTGACTTCGGCCACCATCGCGCCATAGACCTCGCGCCCGACGTGCCGGCCGCCGTAGTGCTCGGCGAAATTCACCACGCCGAGGGGAAGCGAGAGCGAGGCGAGCATGCGCGCCTCGCCGGCCCGCACCGTCTCGAGCCAGATGAGCTCGGTCGAGCCGCCGCCGATGTCGAAGAGGAGGGCATAGCGGATCTCGGGGTCGAGCAGCGGCAGGCAGCCGGTGACCGCGAGGCGCGCCTCCTCGGCGGGCGAGATGACCTCGAGCTCGAGCCCGGTCTCCGCCGCGACGCGGGCGAGGAAGCTCGGCCCGTTGACCGCGCGCCGGCACGCCTCGGTCGCCACCCCGCGGGCATGGGTGACGGCGCGATGGCGCATCTTGGCGGCGCACACCTTGAGCGCCTCGAGCGTGCGCGCGACCGCGGCCTCCGAGAGATGGCTCTCCTGCCCCAGCCCCTCGCCCAGGCGCACGATGCGCGAGAAGGCGTCGATGACGCGGAAGCTTGGCCCGGCCCGGCGCGCGATGAGCAGGCGGCAATTGTTGGTGCCGAGATCGAGGGCGGCATAGACGGGGGCCCTGGCGCCGAACGGCCCGCGCCTCCGGCGCTCGCCCACCGCACGTCCGCCGTCGAGCCCTCGCGTGACATTCATGCGCTCCGTCCCATCCGCCGGCGGCAAAGGCAAGCTCAAGACGCCATCCGGGCCCCGGCCAATCGATCATCTTATAACGATCGCGCGGCCGGCGCCAACAAGCGCGCCGGACGGTGAAGCTGCTAGAGGATCGGGAGGAAAGCCGGTAGTCTCGGGGATGCTGGTTCATTCGATGTAGCGGAGGCTGGCATGTCCCGACTCACTGTTTTCCTTGCGCGGTTTATCGGCCTTTTCGCCATCTTGCTCGTGGTCGGTTTCCTGGTGCGCGGAAGCGCAATAATCGAAGTCACGGTTGCCGACCGGCCAGTCATGCTTACCTATGCCATCGTCAGCCTCGCGACCGGCCTCGCGATGATACTCGGGCACAATGTCTGGTCGGGCGGTGCGTT
>DATEQI010000507.1:0-11253 GCA_035272805.1 Alphaproteobacteria bacterium
GCGTCGCGTGGCTGCCGTGGGCGATCACCTCGTAGCCGCGCTTCAAGCACTCGGCGATGAGATAGGGATAGCGCTCGCAGGCGGCGGCCCCGGCGGCAAGCGTTGCCCGGATGCCGTGGCGGTCGAGTGCTTCGAGAATGCGGAAAATGCCGACGCGGTTGCCGTATTCGCGTTGGGACCAGGTGCGGTAGTCGGGAAAGAAGTTGCCGAACTCGCTCACGAAACGGGGATCGCGCACGGCCTCCTTCGGCGGGTCGAGCTCCCAGTACTCGAGATGGAGGAGCACCCAGAAGGCGACGCTGGCGCCGTTCGGCCAGCCGAGCCGCGGCCGCGCCGGCATGGGTGCGTAGGCGTAATAGGGATTGTCCATGCCGGGGCGCCGCGTGCTCATCTCACGCCTCGCAGCCGAGATGGCGCTGGAAGGGCGCGAGCGCGTGCGCGACGTACCAGTCGACGATCTCCTCGCCCGTCGCCTGCCACACGCCCTCGTGGCCCATGATGTAGTCGAGCGCCTTGTCGAGATGGCCGACGCGATGGGGCTGCCCCATCATGTAGGGATGCAGCGCCACGCACATGACGCGGCCCTGCGTCTCGCCCTCGCGGTAGACCGTGTCGAAGTGGTCGGTGATCATGCGGGCGAAGTCCTCGCCCTCGGAAGCGTAGCGGTAGAGCACCGCGTCGTTGAGATCCATGGAGTAGGGGAGCGAGATGAGCCGGCCGCTGCGCACGCGGAGCGGGGTCGGCTGGTCGTCGTGATAGAAGTCGCACGAATATTTGATGCCGGCCTCGGCGACGAGGTCGGGCGTGCGCAAGGTGTTGGAGACGCCGGGCGAGAACCAGCCCGCGAGCCGGCGGCCGGTCAGGCGGCGATAGCTCGCGACGCAGTCGGCGATCGCGGCGCGCTCCTCGTCCTCGGAGAGGTCCCAGTGGTATCGGGTGTTGTAGATGCCGTGGCACATGACGTCCCAGCGGCGCGCCTCGCAGGCGGCGAGGATCTCGGGGTAATGCTCGAAGACGGCGAGGTTGAGCGAGACGGTGCAGCGGATGCCGTGCCGGTCCATCACCTCGAAGAGGCGCCAGAGCCCGACGCGGTTGCCGTAGTCGCGGATGCTGTAGCCGAGCACGTCGGGGTGCGGGGTGCGCGGCCAGGGATCGCGCACGCGCACGCGCGGCAGATACTCGTAATGCTCGATGTTGGGGACGACCCAAAGGGCGACGCGCGCGCCCTCCGGCCACGCAAGCCTCGGGCGCGCCGCGATCGGCGAGTAGCTGTAGCGCTCGGGCTCCACGCTCCCGCTCAGCCCCTCAGCGCGGCCGGTCGCCGGCAAGCGTGATACGATGCATGACGCGCCGGTAGCCGTGATAATCGTTGATCGGATTGTGCTGCGCCGCGCGATTGTCCCGGAACGCGATCGAGCCGGGCTCCCAGCGGCAGCGGCAGGTGAGCTCGGGCCGCACCTGATGGCGGAAAAGGTAGTCGAGGAGCGGCGCGCTCTGCTGCAAGGCCCTATCCTCCCGCACCCATTCTGCCCCTAAGTGACTGACCGGAAAATATATGCTTTATCGCGCATGCATTACCCACCCTCCACCGTCATTCCCGCGAAGCTTGTCCCCGCGAAGGCGCTAGTTGATGCACACATCTCGAGGCCGCTTGCAGTGCCGTCGTGGGTCCTTCGAGACGCGCCCCTTCGGGTCGCTCCTCAGGATAAGGCAATTTTGTGTGTGGCATAAAGACTTAACCTCATCCTGAGGAGCGTCGCGCTTGCGACGCGTCTCGAAGGACGCACCGCGGCCAGTCCAAGGCACCTTTGCACAGCGCAACATCATGATTTGCCGGTGATCTTCGGATTTGTGTGCATCAACTAGCGCGAAGGCGGGGGCGGGAATCCATAGTTGGTCCAGTCTCGGCCTTCAAAGATCGACCCCCGCTTTCGCGGGGGTGGCGAACAACCCATTGAAAACAAACGAATCATTTCGGATCAGGCGCCCTAAGGCTGCCGCCAGGCGAGATGGACCTCGCCGCGGCGAAGCTCGTCGCGCACCTGCATGAGGATTTTGCCGAGCTTGTTGTGGCCGTCGCCCGCCTTGATGCCGCGCTTCGGCCTGCCCTTGAGGGCGACGCCCCAGTAGAGATCGCCCCAATCGTTGCCTTCCTCGATGAGGCCGTTGCCGCTCGCAAGCAGGAGTGCCTTGAGCTCGGCGTTGCGCGCGAACTTGTCGCGCACGAGGGCAAGCATCACCGCATCCTTGGCCCTATCCCAATCGGGCCTCAATACCAGCTCCTTGCCCCAGCGGTTGATGGCAGCAGCGCCGGCACCCGGCCTGGCCTGCTCGACCGCGCGGAAGAGCTCCATGCCCGCGGCGCGCGTCTCCGGCGAGAGGGTCTTGGCGAGCACATAGGGCAGCTCGTTCAAAGGCCAGAGCCGCAGGGGCGTTATCGCGTCGCCCCAGGCGACCGCCGCGTAGTACATGTTCGAGAGGTAACGCTCGGCGCCCTGGAAGCGGCGGACCGGACGGTCTCCCGTGTCGGCAAGCGAGGGCGAGGGTTTTGCGTCGGTTGATGATGGCATCGACGATAGGGCCGCCATGCGGCGAAATCGGGGGCGGTCGGGACCGCGACCATAACGCGGCGGCGCCCTAGGTGCCAGCGTCATTGCGGATTGTGGCGACGGACTTCGGGGAGACGGCCCTTGCGCCGCAGAGAGCGGGCGGCAGCGACGGCGCCCTCGCTAATGTGCCAGGTAGGAGAGCAGGGCCTGGGCGGCCTCCCAGATCGCAAAGGCGAAGATGGCGATGCTGAGCAAATCCACCGCGGATTTGAGCACGGCGGAGCCGTCGTGCAGAGCCCGGCGGTCGCCCTTTCGGTCGTCGGCAGCCGGTGCGGCCGGCGTATCGGCGGCTCGCCCTCGGCCGCGCAGCCATCGTGCGGCAAGGCCCATAGCGCGCGCCGCTCCCTCATTCATGACAACCTCGATCCCGCGCCGTCCGCCTCAATGGGGCGAGCTGCCGAGGTGGCCGGCGATCATGTTGAAGGTCAGCTGCAGGTTGGTGCCGACCAAGGTCACGGCCACGATGATGGCGACCGCGATCAGGGCCGCGATCAAGCCGTATTCGATGGCCGTCACCCCGCGCTTCGATTTGAGCGCCAGTGCCGAGGAGATGCCTCGCAGAAAGCTGAGCGCGTGCGCGGCGATAGGGTACGCGGCCGCACCTGAGACCGTGCCGGGAACGGGTGCCAAGAGCACGTCGTCGACCACATTGCGCATCGATATTCCTCCCTCGCGAAGCCTGGGCCAGGTGCCGCTGTCGAGTCGTTGAGGACCAAGCAGTCGACGCTAGGCTACGAAACTTAAGAAAATGTTACGGATAGGCTCACGCGCATCGCTCCTCGCCATCGTCGCCGACAAGTTTTCGCTTTCATTTGCCTCAAATTTTAGGCAATTTTCATTGGCGAGACGGGGCAGCGACCCGGGTTCCGGCTCGGGCTCTCGTTCTCGCCAAGCTGGAATGGGGAAGAATGTCAGGATATGGCCTCGGCTCGCATGGGGAACCGCCCGCCTCTCGCCAGCCAACGGCGGCCGGGTGCCAAGGAGAGCGGGCCGATCGGGCCAGAGGGCTGCGGGCCGGAGGGCTGCGGGCCGGAGGGCTGTGGGCCGGAGGGCTGGGGGAGATTGGTAATCCGCCAAGGCGAGTCGAGCTGCCAGCCGAGCTCGCCTGAGCGCGTGCCGGGCCCGGCATCGCGGGAGACGCGCATGACCTTCGCTGCGGGTCGGGGCTCGGCCGCGGATGCACGAGAGCCCCTCCCGAGCGCGGCACGCCATCGGCGTGCTTCGGCGCCAGGCCCGGCATCTCCGGGGGCCGGTGCTGTTCGCCTCGCGCTGTCACGGCGATAATCTCGGCTGAGGCAATAGTTTGCGATCGAGGCCGAGCAGCTAGTGTTGGCATTCGAAGATCAATGAATGGCGGCGAGCAGGTGACACCAGAGGATGTTCATGTTAAGTTTTCTGCCGTAGAACTTTGGCGCGGCCGTCGCTTGGGTGGCTAGCATGGGACGCCGACAGAAAATAATCGAGAAGGCCGACCACAAGAACTTCGAATTCGATTATTTTCGTAATGTCATTTTTTTTCGCGGTCGACTTATACATTTGACGCCCCACGAAGCGGATATTTTGCGCGTGCTCTTGAACAACCGCGGACGAACCACCTCGCTCGAGTCGCTCATTCAATCGGTCTACGGCGCGCGCGAGCCCGAGACCGCCGCGACATCCATTCGCGTCGCCATTTACTCGCTGCGCAAGAAGCTCGAAGGCACGGGGGTCGAAATCCGCGCGCAGTATAAAGTCGGCTATGAGGTGAAGGCCGCCGAGGTGCCCGAGCTCAATCGCCGGCTCAGCGACAAGATACTGCTCGCGTTGAATCAAGCCGACGAGCTGGGGGAGCGCGCCATCGTCGATCGATTGCGCGCCGCTCTCCAGCTCGCCGAGGAAAGTCAGCAGCGCGCGCGCAAGACCGGCGAGCAACGCGTGTTGCAGGAGAGCGGCTGATCCCTCGGCGGGTCGGGTGCCTGATGACGAGGGTTTAGCGGAGCCGATCTCAGGGAGTGCGCATGAGTCCATCCGAGCAAAGCGCCGCCAACGCGGAAAAACAGGGCTATCTCCAGATCGTCAACCTGTTCGAGCGGCTTCACCGCCGGCTCCTTGACGTCGTCAAGGCGGAGCTCGACCGCTTGGCCGTGCGCGACGCCAACAACGTCCAAGCGCTCATCGTCTTCAATATCGGCATGGACGAGTACAGCGTCGGCGATCTCACGCAACGCGGCTACTACCTCGGCACCAACATCACCTACAATCTCAAGAAGCTTTCCAGCGCCGAGTACATCGTCCAAGCGCGTTCGCTGCATGACCGCCGTGCGGTGCGCGTGCGCCTGACCGACAAGGGCATTGCCTTGTACAAGGCCATCGATTCGCTTTTCGCCGACCATGCCGCGGCCTTGGGCGGCCGCGTCACGCCGGAGACGCTGACCGCCGCAACGCAGGTGATGCGCGCGCTCGAGCAGTCGTGGAACGACAGCCTTGCGCGCGCCGACATGCGCAAGGCGAAGCTTGGAAGCGGTCCCGCCGATTGAGGCGTGGGCGGGGCGGGAGAGCTAAAGCCCGCGCGTGAGGGCGCTCGAGGACGCGAGATAGGGCAGGTAGACGACCACCCTGCCGATCGCGGAGTAAAGAATCCGGAATGCGTCGCCAGAGAGCGCCGCTAAGAACCGGGAGGAAGCGATGGCGACCTCATCCGCGGCCACGATCGCTGCACGCCTCGATCGCTTGCCGCCGTCACGCCACGTGCGCAAGCTCATCACGCTCATTTCCCTAGGCGGCTGGTTCGAGCTCTACGATCTCTTCTTTACCGCCTATATCGCGGTCGGCCTTTTCAAGGCCGGCATTTTCAAGCCGACGACGCAAGGGCTCTTCGACTTCGAGGGCTTTGCGAGCTTCGTCGCGGCACTCTTCACCGGCCTCTTCATCGGCACCATCGCTTTCAGCTGGCTCTCCGACCGTTTCGGGCGGCGCTCGATCTTCACTTTCTCGCTGCTGTGGTATTCGCTCGGCACGCTCATCATGGCGTTCCAGTCCACCTCGGTCTCGATCGACCTCTGGCGCATGATCGCGAGCATCGGCATCGGCGTCGAGCTCGTGAACATCGACACCTACGTTTCGGAGCTCGTGCCCAAGGAGCAGCGCGGCCCCGCCTTCGCCTACAACCAATTCATCATGTTCACGGTGGTGCCGGTGATCGCCTTCCTCGCCTGGCTGCTCGTGCCGCAGACGATCCTTGGTCTCGACGGCTGGCGTTGGGTCGTCCTCATCGGCTCGAGCGGGGCGATCTTTATCTGGTGGATCCGCCTCGGATTGCCGGAATCGCCGCGCTGGCTCGCCCAGCACGGCCACGCCGCGGAGGCCGAGCGCGTCATCGGCGGGATGGAGACCCGCATCCAGGCCGAGACCGGCCAGCCGCTCGCGCGCCCTCAGCTGGTAGAGGGCGAGGCGGAGGGCGTCCACGGCGCCTGGAGCGAGATGTGGAACGACACCTACCGCGGGCGCACCATCATGCTCGTGGTCTATAACTGCTTCCAGACCATCGGCTATTACGGCTTCGCGAGCTGGGTCCCGACCTTCCTCATCTCGCAGGGCATCGGGGTCACCCGCTCGCTCCTCTATACCTTCATCATCGCGATTGCCAATCCGGTCGGTCCGCTCATCGCCATCGCCTTCGCCGATCGCTTCGAGCGGAAATGGCATATCGCCTGGGCGGCGATCGGCATCGCCGTCTTCGGTCTCCTCTTTTCGCAACAGTCGACCGCGTTGGGCGTGATCGTCTTCGGCATTCTGATCACGCTTTCCAACAACTGGCTGTCGTTCTCGTTCCACGCCTATCAGGCGGAGCTCTATCCCACGCGCATCCGCGCGCAGGCGGTGGGCTTCGTCTATTCCTGGAGCCGCTTCAGCGCGATCTTCTCCGGCTTCATCATCGCGTTCTTCCTCGGGCGCTACGGCACGCTCGGCGTCTTCACCTTCATCGCCGGCGCCATGTTGGTCGTTTTCGTCGTGATCGGCGTGTTCGGACCGACGACGACGCGCCGGCGGCTCGAGGCGATCGCGCGCTGAGCCCGCGCGGCACCCTTTCAGCCGAGCACGATGACGCCTTGGGCGGCGAGCGCTTGCATCTCGGCGGTACTCACCTTGGCTTCCGCCAGGAGCTCGGCCGTGTGCTCGCCCAGGCGGGGGGCCTGCCGTCTCAGCCCGAGCACGGCGCCGTCGAGCTCGAGCGGGAGGGCGGGCAGCTTGGTGTGCGCGCCGTTCGCGAGCACGGCATCGACCAGCTTGCCGCCGCTGTTGAGATGGGGATCGTCGAACAGGTCCTCGGGCCGCGCCACCGGCGCCCAGGGGATCGCGTTCGCTTCGAGGATGTCGATGAGCTGTGCCTTGGTGAACGGCTTCACCATCCCGGCCACGAGCGGGAGGAGCCAGGCGCGCGCCTTGACGCGGGCGGTGTTGTCCTTGAGGCGGGCATCGGCCAAGAGGTCGGGGCGGGCAAATGCGCCGCAGAAGCGGCGCCATTGATTGTCGCTGGTAATCGCGAGGAAGAGCTGCTCGCCGTCGGAGGTGTCGAAGGGCTCGTAGATCGCCCAGGCACCGCGCCTGACCGGCATCGGCGGCATGGGCTCGCCCGTGACCGCCGTGCCCGCCATATGCGTCCCCATGAGGAGGACGGCGCTCTCAAAGAGCGAGGCCTTGACGAGCTGCCCGCGGCCGCTCCGCTCGCGCTCGCGCAGGGCCGCCAGCACGCCGATCACCCCATAGCTGCCGCCGAGAATATCGACGACCGAGGCGCCGGCCCTCAAGGGCCGTCCCGGCGGGCCCGTCATGTAGGCGAGCCCGGACATGAATTGCACCACCTCGTCAAGCGCCGGGCGATTCTCGTAGGGACCGGAGAGAAAGCCCTTGAGCGCGAGGTAGACGAGGCGCGGGTTCACTGCCTTGAGCGCGTCGAAGCCGACGCCGAGCCGGTCCATGGTGCCGGGCGCATAATTCTCGATGACGACATCGGCGCTCCTCGCGAGCTCGCGCACGAGCTCAAGGCCGCGCGCGCTCTTCAAATCGACGGCAAGGCTGCGTTTGTTGCGGTTGAAGAAGGGGAAGAAGCCGCCGGCGAAGCCGGGAAGGCGGCGCGTCGCATCGCCGTCCGGTGCCGCCTCCACCTTGACCACATCGGCGCCCAGGTCGGCCAGCACCATCCCGGCGCAAGGCCCCATGATGGTGTGGCTGAACTCGAGCACGCGGAGGCCGTCGCAAGGGAGGGACATCGGGCACGCCTTCACAGAAAAATCTTCTCCCGCCGGGCACGCGGGCAATCGCGATAGGGCCACGATCGGTCGCGGTTTGACAACAGGCTTCTCGCTCGGCCATCTTGTCCGTGATGTCTCGAGGCCCGTGGTCATGAGCGCTCCTGAGGAGTCCGCACCGCCGCCATCCGCAATCCCGCCGCTCGCCGCACGCGTGCTGGCGCTCGAGGGCTCCTCGACCGTCGAAGCCTCGGAGCGCATCCGGGCAGCACAGGCCGCCGGCCGCGAGGTGCTGGCGCTCGCGAGCGGCGATCCCAACATCGAGACCCATCCGGCGGTCATCGCGGCGGCGCACGCGGCGATGGAGCGCGGGGCTACCCATTATGGGCCGGTCGCGGGCCTCCCCTCGCTGCGCCAGGCGATCGCGCGGCGGATCGGCGAGCGCGCGGGCACGGCCTATCAGGCGAGCGAGATTCTGGTGACGCCGGGCGGCAAGTTCGCCGCCTATGCCGCCATCATGGCGACGGTGGCGGCGGGCGACGAGGTGGTGATCCTCGATCCTGCCTGGGTGAGCTACGGCCCGTGCGTGAAGCTCGCGGGCGGCAGGCCCGTCGCCGTTCCCGCACTCGACGGCGTCGATCCGGTGCTGCTTGCCGAGGCGATTACGCCGCGGACGCGCATGATCATCGTCAACTCGCCCACCAACCCGACGGGGCGGGTGCTGGGCCGCGACGAGCTCGCCGCCATCTTGGCGCTCGCGGTCGAGCGCGATCTTTGGCTCCTGTTCGATCAGGTCTATTGCGAGCTGAGCTTTGCCAAGGACGCCTTCACCTACCTGCACGCGCTCCCGGGTGCCAAGGCGCGGACCTTCGTCGTCGACAGCCTCTCCAAGACCTATGGCATGACGGGCTGGCGGCTCGGCTATCTGGCTCTCCCGGAGGCCGCGGTCAAGCCGGTGCAGAAAATCCTGCAGCACTCGCTCTATTGCGTCCCGCCGTTTCTCCAGGCCGGCGCCGAGGCCGCATTGGCGCTGCCGGACAGTATCATCGCGGGCTATCGCGAGCGCTTCCGGCGCCGGCGCGACCGTGCCGTCGCCGCCCTCAGCCGGCTGCCCGGCATTGCCTGCGCGCCGCCGCCTGCGACCTTCTATCTTTTTCCGAAGGTCGCCGGCGACGACAAGGCGGTGGCCGCGGAATGGTTCGAGCGGCTGTCGATCGCCGTGCTGCCGGGCAGCGCCTTCGGCCCCTCCGGCGCCGGCCATCTGCGCCTTTCGCTCGCCTGCACGGACGACGTGCTCGACGAGGCCCTCGCCCGCCTCGCGCGGCATTATCGTGTCAATGTGTAGAATAGAAAGGTTCAGCGCGGAGGTCGCGGAGGATGCGCAGAGGTCGCGAAGAAGAACATTCTTCCTCTGCGGCCACCGCGTACCCTCCGCGACCTCTGCGCTAAGCACTTGCTAACTCGGGAGCAATGACAATGACGATGCCTCGATGGGGCCGCGCGCTCGGGCTGGCGGCACTGATCCTCGGATTTCTTGCCGCCGCCGCAATGGCCGCGACCACGCCCGATGCGGTCAAGGCGCGCGGCAAGCTGCTCGCCGGCGTCAAATACGACACCCCACCCTTCGGCTTCGTCGATCAGGACGGCAAGGTCGCGGGCTTCGACGTCGAGCTCATGCGCGAGATCGCCGCCGCGCTTGGGGTCGAGGTGGAGTTCGTCAAGGTCACCTCGCAGACGCGCATCCCGATGCTGGTGAGCGGCAATGTCGATCTAACGGCGGCATCCATGACCCATACGCGCGAGCGCGAGAAGACCATCGATTTCAGTATCACCTACTACACCGGCGCCCAGGCGTTGCTGGTGCCGCAGGAGAGCAGGATCGCCGCCCTTGCCGATCTCGCCGAGAAGACGGTCGCGGTGCAGCAGGGCACCACGCTCGAGCGCAATCTGGCGCAGCTCGCTCCCAAGGCGACCGTGCTGCCCTTCCACGACTATACGAGCGCCTGGCTCGCCGTGCGCCAGGGCCGCGCCGACGCGCTCACCGGCAGCTACGACATCCTGCGCGGCTTCATGCAGACGGCCCAAGGCTTCAAGATCGTCGGCCCCAAGTTCAGCGTCGAGCCCTTCGGCATCGGGGTGCGCCGCGGCGACGCCGACATGCGTGACTTCGTCAATGCCGTGTTGCAGGACTTGTGGACCTCGGGGCGCTATCAGGCGCTCTACGAGAAATGGTTCAAGGTCGCCCCCGAGGCCGCCATCGAGATGTGGCCGAAGGAGTGAGCGGGGCCGCGCACGCGCCGGGGCGGAGATGCAGTACACGTTCGACTGGTCGGTCATCTGGCGCTATCGCGGCACCCTTCTGCACGGCCTGGCGCTGACCTTGCTGCTCTCGCTCGCCGGGCTCGCCGCGGCCCTCGCCATCGGCATGATCGCCGGCGCCGGTGGTGCGAGCCGCCGGCCCGCGCTCAGGACGGCCGCCATCCTCTACGTCGAGCTCGCGCGCAACGTGCCGCTCCTCGTCCATATCTATTTCTGGTATCTCGCCTTGAGCGCGCTCAGGCTGCCGGCCTTCTGGTGCGGCGTGCTGGCGCTTGCGATCTACAGCGGCGCCTACGTCGCCGAGATCGTGCGCGCCGGCATCCAGAGCGTGCCGTCCGGCCAGCGTGCGGCCGCACTCGCCCTCGGACTCTCTCCCGCCGCGGCCTTGCGCTCCGTCATCTATCCCCAAGCGCTCCGCATAACCGCCCCCTCGCTCGCCGGCGTCTTCTCGCAGCTCATCAAGGACTCCTCGCTCGCCTCGGTCATCTCGGTGGCGGAGCTCACCTTCGCGGCAGGCGTCATCGAAGGCGACACCTTCCGCACCTTCGAGGCCTATATCACCATCACCCTCCTCTATTTCCTCATCGTCACCGCGGTCTCGCGCGCGGCCCTCCTCGTCTTCGGACGGCGCGGGGCCGAGGTCGACCGGCGCTTCTAGGGGGCGGGCCGTTGGACTTCACCGTCATCCCCCGCAACCTGCCGTACCTTCTTGGCGGGCTCGGCGTGACGCTCGAGACGGCGCTGCTCGTCATCTTGGGCGGAAGCGTCTTCGGGCTCGGCCTCGGCATCCTGCGCACGGGAGGGCTCGGCGCGGCGCGCGCCTTGGCCGCGGGCTATATCGAGATCATCCGCGGCACGCCGCTCTTGGTCGTGCTCTTCTTCGTCTATTTCGGTCTCCCGCCCGTGATCGGCTATCGCTTGAGCGCCTATGAGGCCGCCGTGATCGGCTTCATCGTCTTCATCGGCGCCTATATCGCCGAGGATTACCGCTCGGGCGTCGCCGCGGTGCCGCACCAGCAGCGCGAGGGCGCCTTGGCACTCGGCCTCACGGCGCGGCAGGTGCTGCGCCACGTGGTGCTGCCGCAGGCGGTACGGCA
>DATEQI010000508.1:0-16362 GCA_035272805.1 Alphaproteobacteria bacterium
GACAAGCTGCGCCACACCAAGTCGAACGCCGAGTTCTTCGCCTCGATGAATCAGTAACGCGCGCGGCGCCCCCTCTCGCAAATTCGAGCGTCACCCCCTCCCCACCCTCCCCCTTCGAGGGGGAGGGGGAAGTTTTTTGATGGCACTCGCATGTCCCCTCCCCCCTTGAGGGGGAGGGTTAGGGTGGGGGGTGTGCCAGGCGTTGCCGCTTACGGAATCAGCACCGTCGAGCCGGTCGTCTTGCGCGCCTCGAGATCGCGGTGCGCCTGGGCCGCTTGCGCGAGTGGATAGGTCTGGTTGACGCGGATCTTGACCTTGCCCGAGCGCACCACGCTGAAGAGGTCGCGCGCGGTCGCGAGCAGGTCCGCGTGCTTCGCCACATAGGTGCCGAGGGTCGGGCGCGTGATGTAGAGCGAGCCCTTGGCGGCGAGCGTGCTCAGCTCGAAGGGCGGCACGGGTCCCGAGGCGTTGCCGAAGGTGACCATCAGGCCGCGCGGGCTCAAGCAGTTGAGCGAGCGCTCGAAGGTGTCCCTGCCGATCGAATCGTAGACGACGGGGACGCCCTCGCCCTTGGTGATCTTCTTCACCGCCGCCACGAAATCATCGCGGGTATAGACGATCGCGTGCTTGCAGCCGTGCGCCTTGGCGAGCTTCGCCTTCTCGTCCGAGCCGACCGTGCCGATCACGGTGACGCCGAGCGATCTCGCCCATTGGCAGAGGATGAGCCCGACGCCGCCCGCGGCGGCATGGAGCAGGATGGTCTCGCCCTTCTTGATACGATAGGTGCGGCGGATGAGGTACTGCACGGTCATGCCCTGCAGCATCATCGCGGCCCCGGTCTTGAAGTCGATCTCCTTGGGCAGCTTGACGAGGCGCTCGGCCGGCATCACGCGCGCCTCGGCGTAGGCGCCGAGCGGGCTCTGGCCGTAGGCGACCCGGTCGCCCGGCTTGATCTCCTTGACCTTGGGGCCGACCTTCTCGACCACGCCTGCACCTTCGAAGCCGATGCCGCAAGGGTAGCTCGGCTGCTTGTAGAGGCCGACACGGTAATAGACGTCGACGTAGTTGAGGCCGACCGCGTGGTGGCGCACGAGGGCCTCGCCCGGACCAGGCTCGGGCAGCGACACGTTCTCCATGCGCAGGACTTCGGGACCGCCGGGCTGGCTGATGCGGATGGCTTTGACCATGGTGGGGTTTCCTTTCGCTCTCGGCTCAGCCGAGGTTGGCCTTGAAGAAATCGGCGCTGCGCTTGTTGGCGAGATCGGCGGCTTGCTTGTTGTAGTGCTCGCCGCCCGGCCGGGCGAAGGCATGCTCCTGGCCTTCGTAGACGTGGAGCGTCACCTTGGCGTTGCCGCCGAGACCGCTTCTGATCTTCGCCTGCGCCTCGGGCGGGCAATAGGAATCCTTGGCGGCGATGTGGAGCATGAGCGGCTTCTTGATGTTCTTGGCCTCGTCGAGGGCCGCCTCGATGCCGACGCCGTAGTAGCCGACATTGGCGTCGGCGTCGCTGCGGGTCGCCATGAGATAGGCGAGCTTGCCGCCGAGGCAGAAGCCGACCGAGCCGGCCTTGCCGGAGGCACCGGGAATCTTGCGCGCATAGGCGAGGGTCGCCTTGAGGTCGTCTGTCCCGTTCTTCTCGTCGAAGCCCTTGTAGAGCTCGAAGGCCTTCTGCCATTCGGCCTCGCTTTGGTCGGTGAGCTGGATGCCCGGGGACTGGCGCCAGAAGATGTCGGGGCAGATGGCGAACGCGCCCTCGGCGGCGAGGCGGTCGCACACGTCGCGCATCACCTTGTTGACGCCGAAAATCTCCTGGCACACGACGATGGCGGGGCCCTTGCCGGAGGCGGGCTTGGCAAGATAGGCGGAAAACTGACCGCCGTCGGTGGCGGCAATTCTTACGTCGGGCATGACGTTCTCCTCTCTGAAGCCGTTTCTTCGGATTTTCGCGGGCAATGCTCCGGCCCGAGAGTAGCGCGAGAGCTGGGCCTTGTCACCACCGCGCGGCGAAGGGTGGGGGGTCGCGTTGCCCAAGTCCTCATCCTTCGAGACGCGTCGCAAGCGCGACGCTCCTCAGGATGAGGACTTGGAGTTCGGGTTTCACCTCATCCTGAGGAGGCCGCGAAGCGGCCGTCTCGAAGGATGAGGTGGAACTGACCCGCTACCCGGCGAACGGGTCGCTCCGCTCGAGCGCCAGGAGCTTGCGTTTGGTGGCTAAGCCTTGGCCGCCGGAATAGCCGCCGAGCGAGCCCGCGGCGACGACGCGGTGGCAGGGGATGATGATGGGGATGGGATTGCGCCCGCAGGCACCGCCGATGGCGCGCGGCGCGCTCTTGAGCGCGGTTGCGAGCTCGCCGTAGGTGCTGAGCTCGCCATAAGGGATGGCGAGCAGGGCCTGCCACAGTGCCTGCTGGAAGGGCGTGCCTTCCGGTGCCAAGGGCAGCGCGAACGCCCGGCGGCGGCCGGCGAAATACTCCAGAAGCTGCGTCCTGGCCTTTGAGAGGAGCGGCGTCTCGTCGCGCCCGCGCGTGCCGCCGAAGGCGAGCGAGACGAGGGCGCCGCCCTCCTCGCCGAGGGTGAGCGTGCCGAGCGGGCTAGCGAGCGAGAGACTGGGCATGGCGTGCGAGGGGCAAGGGTTGCAAGGCCGAGCGAAGAGCTGTGGTGCTGGTGATGGGCAAGGAGCAGGTCATGCCGGTGCAGACATAAGCCGTCGCCTCCCCACCTTGCTGCGTCTTGCCGTGGGCCGGATGGCCTTCTGCGAGGCGCTCGTCGGGTGCTATCGTCTGCAGCAGGCGATTGGGCTGTGCGGTGCCATAGGCGGCCTGCCGCAAGGCCTCGAGGCCCGCGTCCCGGCACCTGCCGATGAGCACCACCTGCACGGCATGGGCGAGGAAGTCGGCGGCATTCAAGAGGGTCGCCAAGGGAAAGACGTTGCGCTCGAGCTGGCCCGCAAAGGCGCGCAAGGTCGCTTCCGCGCGCTCGCGATAGACGGGCTTCGCCGTGAGATAATAGAGGCGGGCGAGGGCCTCGACGATGACGCCGTTGCCCGCAGGGGTCGCGTTGTCGTTGGCCGACTTGGCGCGCACGATGACATCGTCGACGTCGTCGGCGGTGGCGAAATAGCCGCCCTCCTCGCTATCCCGGAAATGGCGCTCGAGGGTCGCTACCCAGGCCTCCGCTTGCGCGAGATAGGCCGCATCGCCGGTCGCCTCGTTGAGCGCAAGGGCGGCGCGGATCATCGCCGCGTAATCGTCGAGCCCGCCCTTGTGCTTGAGCTGGCCCGCGCGGAAGCTGTGGCAGAGCCGGCCGTCGCGGCTCATCTCGTCGCGCACGAAGGCGAAGGCGCGCTCGGCCGCGGCAAGCCAAGGGGCCTCGGCGAAAACCGCGGCGGCCTCGGCCAGGCTGGCGATCATGAGCCCGTTCCAGTCGGCGAGGACCTTGTCGTCCCAGCCCGGCTTGACCCTCCGCTCGCGCGCCGCGAAAAGCAGCCGGCGCGAGCGCGCGAGGGCCTCCTCGCTTGCGGCATCGAGGAGGGCCGGGTTGGCGCTGCGGTTGAGGATGGTGCTGCCTTCCCAGTTCCCTTCGGGCCTCACGTCGTAGACGCGCTTGAAGAGTGCCGCGTCGGCGCCGAGGATCTGGTCGATCTCACTCGCGGACCAGACATAGAAGCGGCCCTCGTGGCCTTCGCTGTCGGCGTCTTGCGTCGCCGCGAAGCCGCCGCCGCCGGCGACCATCTCGCGCAAGACCCAGCCGACCGTCTCGCGGATGCGCAGCTCGAAAAGCGGCTCCTTGGTGGCGAGCCACGCGGCGGTGAGGAGCTCGACGAGCTGCGCGTTGTCGTAGAGCATCTTCTCGAAATGCGGCACGAGCCATTGCGCATCGGTCGAGTAGCGCGCGAAGCCGCCGCCCACATGGTCGTAGATGCCGCCTTGGCACATGCGCGAGAGGGTGACGAGCACGGCATCGCGGAAGCTCGCTTGGCCGGTGCGCTGCTCGGCGCGCCAGAAGAGCTTGAGGAGCGGGGCTTGCGGGAACTTGGGTGCGGGGCCGATGCCGCCCTCTGCCATGTCGACGTGGCGCACGAGCTCGCTCGCGGCCTGGACGAGGACGGCGGCGCCGTCGAGCTCGCCGGGCGACGAGCGGCCCAGCTGTGCTAAGCCTTGGCGCAACGCATCGACGTTGCGGACGACCGCGTCTTTTTCCTGGTGGTAGAGCTCGGACACGCGCCGCAGCAGGTCCTGGAAGCCGGGGCGGCCGTAGCGCGGCTCGGGCGGGAAATAGGTGCCGCCCCAGAAGGGCTCGCCCTTGGGCGTGCAGAACATGGTGAGCGGCCAGCCGCCGTGCTCGCTCATCAGCGCGAGCGCGTGCTGGTAGATGGTGTCGATGTCGGGGCGCTCCTCGCGGTCGACCTTGATGTTGACGAAAAGCTCGTTCATCACGGCGGCCGTCGCGGGATCCTCGAAGCTCTCGTGCGCCATCACGTGGCACCAGTGGCAGGCGGCATAGCCGATCGAGAGCAGGATCGGACGGTCGAGGCGCTGGGCCTCGGCAAGTGCGTCAGCCCCCCAGGCGCGCCAATGCACCGGATTGTTCCGATGCTGGAGGAGATAGGGGCTGGTCTCGCGGGCGAGCTGGTTTTCGCTCATGGCGGGAAGGAGATACGGCCTCGCTTCGCCTTCGGCAACTGCCGAGGCCCGATTTGCCGGGAAGAGCCGAGCGGCGTAGCCTTGGCCGTGCCGGGCTGCCGCGGCACCCGCTTTCGCTGCGCCAAGAGTCAGGGGGTCGTCATGAAGATCACGATCGACATCGATTGCACGCCGCAAGAGGCGCGCAGCTTCCTCGGCCTGCCCGATCTCGAGCCCCTGCAAAGCGCCCTCCTCGCCGACGTGGAGGCGCGCATGCGCGCGGCCCTCGCGTCCATGGACCCCGACGCCCTGATGAAGCTGTGGTTCCCCGGCGGCATGCAAGGGTGGGAGCAGCTGCAGAAGATGTTTTGGGCCCAGGTGGCGGGCGGGGGCGAGCCGGAGCGCAAAGGGAAAGAGGAGCGCAAGGGCAAGGAGAAATGAGCGGCTCCGAACTCGGGTAGTGCCGAATGGCGCCTTCGCGCGACACCATCTTTGCCCTCTCCTCCGCCCCCGGGCGGGCGGCGATCGCCGTCATCCGGGTGAGCGGGCCGGCAGCGGGCGAGGCGCTCGTGCGCCTCAGGCGCGGCCGCGCCCTGCCCAAGCCGCGTCAGGCGGCTTACGCTCGGCTCACCGATCCGCTGAGCGGGGCAGGGCTCGACGACGGCCTCGTCTTGTGGTTTCCCGGCCCGGCGAGCGAGACCGGCGAGGACATGGCCGAGTTCCAAATCCACGGCGGGCGCGCCACGGTCGCGAGCGTGCTGGAGGCGCTCGGCAAGCTCGCGGGCCTGCGTCCCGCGGCTCCCGGCGAGTTCACCCGGCGCGCCTTCGGCAACGGCAAGCTCGACTTGACCGCCGTCGAGGGCTTGGCCGACCTCGTCAATGCCGAGACCGAGGCGCAGCGGCGGCAGGCCCTGCGTCAGCTCCGCGGCGAGCTCGGGCAGCTCTACGAGGGCTGGCGCGCGCGGCTCCTGCGCCTCTTGGCGTACGGCGAGGCGGCCATCGACTTTCCCGACGAGACGGCGGAAGAGGGCATCGAGCGCGATCGAGCCAACGACATATCGGGGCTCGTAAAGGAAATTTCGCAGCATCTCGAAGACAATCGGCGCGGCGAGCTCTTGCGAGACGGGCTTTCCCTCGTCATCCTCGGTGCCCCCAATGTGGGCAAATCGAGCCTGATGAACGCGCTCGCGCGGCGCGACGTGGCGATCGTCTCGGAGCGCGCCGGCACCACGCGCGACGTGATCGAGGTGCATCTCGACCTCGCCGGCTATCCGGTCGTGATCGCGGATACGGCGGGATTGCGCGAGACGGGCGATGAGATCGAGCTCGAAGGGGTCAAACGGGCGCGGGCGCGGGCGGAGCATGCCGATGTGCGCATCGTCCTCTTGGATGCCACCTCCTGGCCGAAAATTCCGGCACACGTGGCGCCACTCTTCGGTCCCACGAGCCTCCTGGTCCTCAACAAGATCGACAGGCGCCGGCCCGCGGGGAGGCTCGAGGTCTCCGGCCACCCGCTTCACCCGGTCTCGGCACTCACCGGCGAGGGGATGGATGAGCTCGTGCGCGAGCTCGAGCGCCTGGCGCGCGAGCGTCTCACGCTCGCGGAGGCGCCGAGCCTGACGCGGCTGCGCCATCGCCAGGCGCTCGAGAGCTGCGTCGAGGCGCTGCAACGCTCCTTGTCGGCGGCGCTGCCGGAGCTGGCGGTCGAGGATTTGCGCCTGGCCCTACGCGAGATCGGCCGCATCACCGGCCGCGTCGACGTCGAGGATTTGCTCGACGTGATCTTCCGCGATTTCTGCATCGGGAAGTGAGGGGTATCAGGGCGCAAACGCCACCCAGGCGCCCGCGCCATTTCACATCGGCGCGCGCCGTCAATCTGTTGTAGTATTCGGTTTGTACTTCTGTTAGAATTCAGGGGGTTAGGAAACCCTCCACAAGATATGGGGACGGGCCTATGATAACCATTCCGTCCGAGCTCGCTGACGCGATGCGCGCAAGCCAAAAAGCTTGGGATGCCCTGCACGAGGCATGGGTGACGGGAGACGACGAGCTGATCCGGCAGAGGAGAGAGGAGTGGTTGCGGGCCGCTGAACGCAGGCTGGCGCTCACGCCACCCCCGTCGAACCAAGCCGCAACGGCACCCCGATATTAGAATTATTCCAGAGTGCGGCGCTAGAGAAGACCGGAACAAAGCGCCGTCTCGTACCAACCTGTGACGAGCGATACTGCGAGGACGGATAAGGACGCTAAGCCGCCCAAGCGCACGCACAGCGCGCTCTCCTACCCGACGCCCCCCTTGCTCACGGCCGGATCCTCCCGAAATCCACCGGGCGTTTGTGATAAAGCACGGGGGATTCCGACAAAACGCGAACGGCTACCGAATACGGTAAAGACGTGCCATGCCCAGCCTTGACCGACAGCAGCTTGTCAGCGCGCTTATCCTGGTGGCGATGGCCCTCTTTGTTGGGCGCAACCTCGTTAGGGAGCCGTACCGGGCCTGGATGGCGAGAGCATTGATCGCCGCTTTCCTGCTCGCGCTTGGAATCGCGCTCGTCTTGGTTGCGGAGTGGTTGTTGGGATGATAGGCGACGATCGACGCTCTCGCCGGGCAAGTTCAAGTTGGTGGCGTTTGCGCCATAATACCGCAAGTAAGCCGCGAGCGGGGCGGGAGGGCACTGCCGTCATCGCCCATCGGGTGCGTACGCCGACCCGCGGGTCGCTTCTTTGGCCCCGCGCGTCAGTTACTCCAATCACTGCGTTGCTTATTGCCTATGACGTATAAGCGCACCAAGTGAGAGGTATCAGCCAAAACGAGCTGGGGGATTTGGCCGTGCAAAAGCTCAAGACAGTCCTGGAATCCGTGTTCGCGCTTCGCTCGAACGAGGGCGTCACCGCCATCGAGTACGGGTTGATCACAGCCCTGATCAGCGTCGCAATCGTTGTAGCTCTGTCGCTACTCGGCACCGACCTGAATGCGACCTTCAACATGATTGCCGGGCAGCTGGCGAACGCGGCCTCGCTCTAGACCGATTCGAAAGTTCGCCCCACCGCTGATAACCGTCATTGCGAGCGCAGCGAACCCCGGCGTACGCCGGGGCTGGATTGCTTCGGCGCCCTCCGGGCGCCTCGCAACGACGAGTGTTTTCCTGATGTCGTGAATTTCGGAACCAGGTCTAGCGGTCCTTTCGAATAACGGAGTTCAGTGAGCGAACCGCGGGGCGTGGCTCAGGCGGTTAGATGCCTAAATCCAGCCACGGCCTTTAAGGCAGGGCTAATTTCGAGTTGCTTGGCGCCCGTTATACCACCCACCCGACATTTCACGTGAAACATGCGCAGGGCTGGGTAATTCGATCGACTCGAAGAGGTTTCTCGAAATCGCCACGGAGTGGCCCGGCGGTGCTTTGACGCGCGGCACGCGCCCCGCTAAATTCCGCGCCATGGAGGCGAGCACGGCATCATCGCGCTATGACGTCATCGTCGTGGGGGGCGGGCATGCGGGCTGCGAGGCGGCCGCGGCGGCGGCACGCTGTGGTGCGCGCACGCTGCTCCTGACCCACCGGCGCGACACCATCGGCGAGATGTCGTGCAACCCGGCGATCGGCGGCCTCGCCAAGGGTCAGCTTGTGCGCGAGATCGACGCCCTCGATGGGCTCATGGGCCGCGCCATCGACCGCGCCGGCATCCAGTTCCGCATGCTCAACCGCAGCAAGGGACCGGCCGTGCGCGGCCCGCGCGCCCAGGCGGACCGCAAGCTTTACCGCGCCGCCATGCAGGCGCTCCTCGCCGAGGTGGAGGGACTCGAGGTCCGTGCCGCGGCGGTCGAGGACCTGCGCTTGGATGCCAATGGCCGTGCGGCAGGCGTGATCACGGCCGCGGGCGAGGAGATCGCCGCGGCTGCGGTCGTGCTGACCACGGGCACCTTCCTCCGCGGGCTCATCCATATCGGCGAGGAGAAGATTCCGGCGGGACGGGTGGGCGAGGCGCCGGCGCTCGGGCTCTCGGCCACGCTCGCACGCTTCGGCTTCGCCCTCGGCCGGCTCAAGACCGGCACGCCGCCGCGCCTCGATGGCCGCACCATCGACTGGTCCGGCCTCGAGGTGCAGAAGGGGGACGAGCCGCCCACACCCTTCTCCTTTCTCACGGCGCGCATCGAGGTGCCCCAGACGGTCTGCCACATCACCTATACGACCCCGTACGCGCACGCGTTGATCCGCCGCAACTTGCACCGTGCGCCGATGTACTCGGGGCAGATCGAGAGCGTGGGCCCGCGCTATTGTCCCTCGATCGAGGACAAGATCGTGCGGTTCGCAAGCAAGGAGCGCCACCAGATCTTCCTCGAGCCCGAGGGACTCGACGATCCGACGGTGTACCCGAACGGGATCTCGACCTCGCTGCCGCGGGACGTACAGGCCGAGCTCCTGCAGGCCATCCCGGGCCTCGCACGTGCGCGCATGATTCGCCCGGGCTACGCCATCGAGTACGATTTCGTGGACCCGCGCGAGCTCATGCCCAGCCTCGAGACGCGCCGCATCAAGGGGCTCTATTTCGCCGGACAGATCAACGGCACCACGGGGTATGAGGAGGCGGCGGGCCAAGGCATCATGGCCGGGCTCAATGCCGCCCGCGCCGTGGCCGGGTCGGCACCCGTGGTGCTCGGCCGCGCCGATGCCTATATCGGCGTGCTCATCGACGATTTGGTAACGCTCGGCACCAGCGAGCCCTATCGCATGTTCACCTCGCGGGCGGAATACCGCCTCACGCTCAGGGCCGACAATGCGGACATGCGGTTGACCCCCCTCGGCCTTGCCGCCGGCTGCGTGTCGGGCGAGCGCGAGCGGGCCTTTGCGGCGAAGCAAACGGCACTGGCGGCGGGCCGGGCGCTCGTCGCACACCTGGGCGCCAGCCCGAGCGCCTTGCGCCGCCACGGCCTCGCCGTCAATCTCGATGGCGCCTGGCGCAGCGCTGCCGACCTCTTGCGCTACCCTGGCCTCGGCTTGCCCCAGCTCGCGGCGATCTGGCCCGAGCTCGCGGCACTCGCACCGGAGATCCGCGAGCAGCTCGAGATCGATGCGCGCTATGCCGGCTATCTCGAGCGCCAGGACGCCGATATCCGCGCCTTCCGCAGGGACGAGGAGCTGCATCTGCCTGCCGATCTCGATTATACTACGGTTAGTGGGTTGTCCGCGGAAGCATACCAGAAGTTGAGTGCGATTCGCCCTCGGACCCTAGGGCAGGCCGCGCGCATCCCCGGTATCACCCCTGCCGCGCTCACCCTCCTCCTGCGCTTCGTGCGCCGCCGCGACAGCAGCAGCGAGCCGCGCCGCGAATCGGCGTGAGTGCTGCCGCACCTCTGACCCCGCAGGCGTTCCAGGCGGCGGCTCATGTTTCACGTGAAACACTCGAGCGCCTGGAGCGCTACGCCGCGCTCTTGCGGCGCTGGCAGAAGGCGGTCAATCTGGTGTCGGCCGGCACGCTCCCCGATCTGTGGCGCCGGCATATGCTCGATTCGGCCCAGCTCCTCGGCCTCGTCCCGCAGCGGCCGTGCCGGCTCGCCGATCTCGGCAGCGGCGCCGGCTTCCCCGGGCTGGTATTGGCCATCATGGGGGTCGGCGAGGTCGAGCTGGTCGAGTCGGATGCCCGCAAATGCGCCTTCCTGCGCGAGGCCATCCGGGTGACCGGAGCAACGGCGAGGGTGTACCAAGGCCGCATCGAGGACGTGCTCGACGGGAGCTTCGATGTGGTGACGGCGCGCGCGCTCGCACCGCTCAGCGAGCTTCTCGGCTACGCTCAAGCCCTTTTGGCCCCAGGCGGGGTCGCCCTCTTCCTCAAGGGCCGGCGGCTTGAAGAAGAATTGACCGAGGCGAGGAAAGCATGGAAGATGACTTTCGCGCGTTTTGCGAGCGTCAGCGCGCCGGGCGGGTCGATACTTCGCATTAGGGAGATTACGTGTGTCGGATCAAATAGATAACCTTAACGACTCGAGCCCGCCCCGGCATCCCCGCATCATCGCGATCGCGAATCAGAAGGGTGGCGTGGGCAAGACCACGACGGCGATCAATCTCGCCACGGCCCTGGCCGCGGTGGGCCAGCGCGTGCTGCTGGTCGACTTCGACCCGCAAGGCAACGCCAGCACCGGGCTCGGCATCGATCGCGAGCGGCGGCGCCTCAGCTCCTACGAGGTCCTGCTCGATGGCCTGCCGGTCGACCAGGCGCTGCTCTCGACCGGCATCCCCGGTCTCGACCTCATCGCGGCCTCGCTCGAGCTGACCGGAGCCGAGCTCGAGCTCGTCGATTCGCCGCGCCGCGAATATCACCTCCACGACGCCCTCACCGCCATGGCGCCGAGCCATGATTATGTGCTGATCGATTGCCCGCCCGCCCTTGGACTGCTCACCCTCAATGCGCTGGTCGCGGCCGATGCGGTGCTCGTGCCGCTGCAAGTCGAGTTCTACGCGCTGGAGGGCCTCAGTCATTTGATTAGCACCATCGAACGCGTGAAGCGTACGTTCAATCCACGCCTAGCGATCCAAGGTGTGGTATTGACGATGTATGATCGACGCAACGGGTTGAGCGAACTTATCGCACGTGACGTACGCGAACACTTAGCTAGCAAAGTATATCAAACCGTCATCCCGCGTAACGTACGGGTCTCGGAGGCACCGTCGCACGGCAAGCCCGTGCTGCTCTACGATTTGCGTTGCGCCGGGGCCCAGGCTTATCTGCAGCTGGCAAGCGAAGTCTTGCGCCAGGAGGGCTTGACGCGCGAGCCGATCGCAGTGGGGGCAGGGCGGTGACGCCCGAGGCCAAGCGCCGCCCGCTCGGGCGCGGGCTCTCGGCCCTCCTCGGTGCCGACCCCGAGGACAGGGCGGCACCCGATCAGGGCCGCTCCCATCGCCTGCTGCCCACGAGCGCGCTCAGGCCGGGGCGCTTCCAGCCGCGGCACAGCTTTGACGCGGAGGAGATGGCCTCCCTCGTGCGCTCGATCGAGGCGCAGGGCATCCTGCAGCCGATCCTGGTGCGCCACGCGCGCGACGATGCGGCGGCTTACGAGATCATCGCCGGCGAGCGGCGCTGGCGCGCCGCGCAAGAGGTGCCGCTGCACGAGGTTCCCGTCACGATCCGAGACCTCTCCGACGCCGAGGCGCTCGAGATCGCCCTCGTCGAGAACATCCAGCGCGAGGACCTGAGCCCGCTCGAGGAGGCGGAGGGCTACCAGCGGCTGATGGCGGAATTCACCCATACGCAGGAGGATCTCGCCAAGGTCGTGGGCAAGAGCCGCAGCCACGTGGCCAACATGATGCGGCTCTTAGGCCTGCCGCAGCCGGTCAAGGACATGCTGGCGCGCAAGGCGCTCACCGCGGGCCATGCGCGCGCGCTTCTGAATGCGCGCGATGCAACCGCGCTCGCCGAGGAGATCGTCAAGCGCGGTCTCAATGTGCGTCAGACCGAGCGCTTGGTGCGGCGGGGGACAACGCGGCGCAAACGCGCCTCGGCCGCGGACGCGGACAAGGATGCGGACACGCGCGCGCTCGAGCACGACCTCTCCTTGAAGCTCGGTCTCAAAGTGGCGCTCAGGCACCGCGGCGCCAAGGGCGAGCTGGTGCTGCGCTACGACACGTTGGCACAGCTCGACGAGCTGGTGCAGCGCCTCTCGCGCGATCCGCGGCAATCCTGATACACCCCCACCCTACCCTCCCCCTCAAGGGGGGAGGGGAAGTGCATAGCATGACAACAAAGTCCCCCTCCCCCTCGAAGGGGGATCGGCCGCCCGTTGAGGAGCGGCCGATGGGTGGGGGTGACGCTCAGACTCTCGAAGGTTGGCTCTGGCGGCGCTCCATAGCTCGCCTCACGCGCTGCGCCGGCGGCGCAGCGCCGAGCCTGCGAGCTCGAGCAAAGAGCGCACCGCGATGGCCTCGTCCGGCATGGCGGTCGACTTGCAGGCGATCTCCGCCGCGGTCAGGCGGGCGAGGGCCTCCGCGACGCGGGCGGCGGGCCACAGCTTGAGCTGGGCGAGAAAGCGCGGGCGCACCTTCCAAAAGAGTCTCGGCTTGAGCGCATCGACCGCACGCTCGGCCTCGCTGCCAAGGGCCACCTGGCCGGCCGCGAGATGGAGGCGCTGAAAATAACGCTGTGCCGCGCGCACGGCACCGACAGGCGTCTCGCCCTCGGCGAAGGCGCGCGCGAGCGCGCGCTCGACGGTGCGTGCATCGCCCTCCGCCGCCGCGAGGACGGCATCCTCGAGCGAATGCTGCGCGCTGTCGCCGATCGAGGCCTCGACGTCCTCGAGCCGCACCTGGTTGCCATGTCCGCCCATATAGAGGACGAGCTTCTCGAGCTCCCGGCGCGTCACCATGCGATCGCCGCCGAGGTTTGCGGAGAGATAGTCGAGCGCCTCCGGTGCGGCCGTGAGGCCGGCTGAGCGCAGCGTCTCGCGCACGAGTGCCGAGAGCGACTCCTCCGTGTCGGCGTAGCAGGCCAGCGCCGCGGCGTTCCCGGCCTCCTCGAAAAGTGCCCGCAGCTTCGAGCGCGCGGAGAGATCGCCCGCCTCGACGACGACGAGCGCATCGCCCACGGGTGCCTCGAGAAAGGCCGCGAGCGGGGCGGCGCTGCCCTCGCCGGCGTCGCGCAGGCGGACGACGCGGCGTCCGCCCATGAGCGCCATCTGCGCCGCCTCGTCGGCCAAGCGCGCCGGATCGTCGCGCAGCTGCGCCGGGCCCAGCTCGACGACGCGAAAGGGGTCGCCCAAATCCTCGACCACGCTCAAAGCGAGCCGCTCGGCGCGCTCGCGCACGAGGCCGCTGTCCGGGCCGTAGAGCAGCACCGCGCGCGCGGCCGGATCGGGCTTGGCGACGAAGGCATCGCTGCGCGAGGGCGGAATCTTCATCTCTCTGCCATGCCGCACCGTGCCGCAGTAAGGCCGACGCGCGTCAAATCACCACGTTGATGACACGGTTGGGCACCAGGATGACGCGGCGCACGGTGCGCCCCGCGAGCGCCTTGGCGACGGCGGGAAGGGCGAGGGCCGCCTGCTCCGCCGCCTTCTCTTCGGCATCGCGCGGCAGCTCGAGCGTGCCGCGCAGCTTGCCGTTCACCTGCACGGCCAAGGTCACCATCTCGTCGATGAGAAGCACGGGGTCGGGCAGCGGCCAAGGCTCGTCGACCAGCAGGCTCGCGTGCCCGAGCGCTTGCCAGAGCTCTTCCGCCAAATGCGGCATCATCGGCCCGGCAAGGCGCGCCAGCGTCTCGTATCCCTCGCGCAAGACCCAGCTCTCGCCGGCCCCGTCGCCCGCGAGCTCGGCAAGCGCGTTGCTCAGCTCATGTACGCGCGCGACCGCGCGATTGAAGCGGAACTGCTCGAGGTCCTGGGTGACGCCGTCGATCGACTTGTGGATCACCCGCCGTGCTTCTTGCGCCGCGGCGCTCAACTCCTGCGGCCGCGGGGCCGCGAGCGGCGCCAGCCCGTCCTTGACCTGGGCGACGCTGCGCCACAGGCGGTTGACGAAGCGCCAGGCGCCCTCGACTCCTTGCGCGGTCCATTCCATGTCGCGATCGGGCGGGGAGTCCGAGAGCATGAACCAGCGCGCCGTATCGGCGCCGTAGGTCTCGATGATCTCGCTGGGATCGACCGTGTTCTTGCGCGACTTGCTCATCTTCTCCGAGCGGCCGACGCTGAGCGTCTCGCCGTTCGCCCGCTCGATGACGGTGTCATGATCGGAATACTCGACCTCCGCCGGGCTGACCCAGCGCCCGTCGGCGCTGCGGTAGGTCTCGTGGCACACCATGCCCTGCGTGAAGAGCCCGGTGAACGGCTCGTCGATGTCGAGGTAGCCGCAGCGGCGCATGGCGCGGGTGTAGAAGCGCGCATAGAGGAGATGCAGGATGGCGTGCTCGACCCCGCCGATATACTGGTCGACCGGCAGCCAGTAATCTACGGCGGCGCGCTCGACGGGCGCTTCGGCGCGCGGCGAGCAGAAGCGCGCGAAGTACCAGGACGACTCGACGAATGTATCGAAGGTATCGCTCTCGCGCTCGGCGGCGCCGCCGCAGCGCGGACATTTGACGTGCTTCCAGCTCGGGTGATGGTCGAGCGGATTGCCGGGCTTGTCGAAGCTCACGTCGTCGGGCAGGGTCACCGGCAGGTCCTCGTCCGGGACCGGCACCATGCCGCAGGCCGGGCAGTTGATCACGGGAACCGGGCAGCCCCAGTAGCGCTGGCGCGAGATGCCCCAGTCGCGCAGCCGGAAGTTGACCTCGCCGCGGCCGACCCCTAGCGCCTCCAGCCGCGCGATGACGCTCTTCTTCGCCTCCGCGACGGAAAGGCCGTTCAAGAAGTCGGAATTGATCAGCGTGCCGTCGCCGTCATAGGCCTCGCTCGCGATCGCGAAGCTTTTGGCGTCCTCGCCCGGCGGGAGCACGACCGGGACCACGCTCAGGCCATATTTGCGCGCGAAGTCGAGATCGCGCTGGTCATGCGCGGGGCAGCCGAAGATGGCACCGGTGCCGTACTCCATGAGCACGAAGTTGGCGATATAGATCGGCAGCTCAGCGCCAGCCATGAGCGGGTGGAGTGCCTTGAAGCCGGTGTCGTAGCCCTTCTTCTCGGCCGTCTCGATGCTGGCCTCGCTCGTGCCGAGGCGGCGGCATTCCTCGATGAAGGCCCGCGCCTTCGCGTCGCCTGAGGCAAGCTTCTCGGCGAGGGGGTGATCGGCAGAGAGTGCCATGAAGCTCGCACCATAGAGCGTGTCGGGCCTAGTGGTGAAAATCTCGAGCCGCTCGGAGCGTCCCTTGAGCGCGAAGCTGACGCGCGCGCCGGTCGAGCGGCCGATCCACTTCTGCTGCATCAGCCGCACCTTGTCGGGCCAGCGCGGCAGCTTGTCGAGCTCGGCCAAGAGCTCTTCGGCATAGGCGGTGATGCGGAAAAACCACTGATTGAGCTTGCGCCGCTCGACCGGCGCCCCCGAGCGCCAGCCGAGGCCGTCGATCACCTGCTCGTTGGCGAGCACGGTCTGATCGACGGGATCCCAATTGACCCAGGACTCCTTGCGGTAGGCCAGCCCCGCCTCGAGGAAGGCGAGGAACATGCGCTGCTCCTGCTTGTAATAGGAGGGATCGCAGGTGGCGATCTCGCGGCTCCAATCGAGCGAGAGCCCCATGAGCTTGAGCTGCGCGCGCATCTGCTCGATGTTCGCGTAGGTCCAACGCGCCGGATGCACCTTGGCCTCGATCGCCGCATTCTCCGCCGGCAGCCCGAAGGCGTCCCAGCCCATGGGGTGCAGCACGTTGTAGCCGCGCGCGCGCTTGTAGCGCGCGACGACGTCGCCCATGGTGTAGTTGCGCACGTGGCCCATGTGGATGCGGCCCGAGGGGTAGGGAAACATCTCGAGCACGTAATATTTCGGCCGCGCGGGGTCCGCATCCACCTCGAAGGTGCGGCGCTCCGCCCACACCGACTGCCACTTGGCCTCGGTTTCCCTGTGGTTGTAGCGTGCGCTCGCCTGGCTTTGCTCGTTCATCCCGTCGACCGTGAAGTGCCGCAGCAACGCTAGAGCAGATTCCGTTGTGACGGAAGCGCCCCCCTCACCCTACCCTCTCCCCCTGAAGGGCTATCGCATTCACACATCGTGGTTGCGGAGGAGGGGAAAGGGTGATTCCGTGAGTCAGGGGATGATTGGCGGAGGGTGCGATGCAAGAGTTCGAGTTCGGGCTGGGTCGGTTTGGCGACCGCCGCCTGGAAAAAGGG
>DATEQI010000509.1:0-14017 GCA_035272805.1 Alphaproteobacteria bacterium
AAGGGTCTGGGGCGAGGGCACATGCTCGCCCTTGCCCGGTGCTACACCGGCTTCGACCGCCGCGCGGGCCAGACGGCGGGAAATGAGCCCCTTGACGAACGCCGCCGCAGGGCCCCTGAGCGGCGCATAGAGCCCCAGATAAAAAGCGACGCCGGGGGCGAGGAGGGTGCCGGCGAGACCGGCAAGTGCCGCAGGGAGCCAATTCCCGGCCTCGCGCTGGGCCTCAGCACGGCGCAAGAGCTCCCGGCCGCGCCCGACCCGGTCGAGGCGGTAACGCACGAGCGAGAGGGTGAGGCGCCAGCGCAGGGGGGACCACCATGGTCCCCAATAGCGCCGGCTCACCGCGATCGAGCGCTCGAGCCGCGTGGGTTCGTCGTTAACCGCGGTCTTGGAGGCCGGGTGGAGGCGGTAGTTGGCATAAACCCGGTCCACGGGATAGAGGACGAAATACCGGCTCATGCGGCAAAACAAATCGTAGTCGAGCACCAAATTCTCGCTCGGATCGAGAGGCCCGGTCCGCTTCCACGCCTCGCGCGTCCAAAAGATCGCCGGCTGCGGGAGCCAGTGGCCGAGCCAGATCGCCAGCATCCGTTCGTGGCCGACAAAGGCCGACGGGTGCTCGATGCCGAGAAAGCGGTCATCCTTGTCAATGAAACGGCAGCGTCCCATCACCACATGCCGGCCCGCAGCGGGGTCGATCTCGCGCGCGACGCTCTTGAGCGTGCCCGGCTCGAGCGTGTCGTCGGCATTGAGGAAGGCCAGGATGTCGCCGGTCGCGCGCGCGAAGCCCTTGTTGATGGCATCGGCCTGACCGCGGTCGGCCTCGCGAATGACGATGAGATGGCCGAAACGGGCGAGGATCGCCGGGGTCTCGTCGGCGGAGAGCCCGTCGACGACGATGTGCTCGAGGTTCGGGTAGTCCTGGTCGCGCACGCTCTTGATGGTGCGCTCGATAAACGCGCCCTGATTGAGGGACGGAGTGACGATGGAAATGCGCGGCCAGCCGACAGCGCCGCCGTTCGTGCCGGGCACCTTGACCCCGGCCGAACCAGCCGGGCTCGCACCATGCGCTGTGGTCATTACCGCCATGTCGAAGGTCGCAATTCCGGCCAAAGCGCGCCGGCCCCCTCAGCTTTCGACGCCGGCCCGGCGCCGGACGGACGCCGGCCGCCGCTTCGGTCTGCTTGGGCCTCCGCCATGCGCTTGCCGGTCCCGCTTCACTCGCCGGCAGCCGCCCGTACGTTGCCCGGCACCGAATACTCGGCTCGACGACGCTCCATCTCCGCCTCGAGCAGGCGGTCGACGAGCGCCGGCATCATGGTCTCGGCGCGCCAGCCGAGCAGGCGCTCGGCCTTCGCCGGATTGCCGACGCTCACGCGGATGTCGGAGGGCCGCTTGAGCTCGGGGTCGATCTCGACATACTTGCGCCAGTCGAGGCCGAAATAGCCGAAGGCCTGGCTCACGAAGTCCTCGAGCGTGCTGAGCTTGCCGGTCGCGATCACGAAATCCTCGGGCCGGTCGAGCTCGAGCATGCGCGCCATGGCCTCGACATACTCAGGCGCCCACCCCCAATCGCGGGCGATGTCGAGCTCGCCGAGGCTGAGGCGGCCGGCAGCACCTTCGGCGATGTCGGCGGCTCCCCGCACGATCTTCTGCGTCACGTAACGGGTCGGACGCAGCGGCGACTCGTGATTGAAGAGGATGCCCGAGCAGGCAAAGAGGCTGTAGGCCTCGCGGTAGTTGGCGACCGCCCAGAAGGCCGCCGCCTTGCCGACGCCGTAGGGGCTGCGCGGCCGGAAGGGGGTTTCCTCGTCTGCCGGATTCCGATCGGTATTGCCGAAGCATTCGCTCGAGGAGGCGTTGTAGAAGCGCGCCGCGAGATTGAGCGTGCGGATCGCCTCCAGGATATTGAGCGTGCCGCCGATGGTGCTGTCGAGCGTCTCGACCGGCTGATCGAAGGAAAGGCCGACCGAGGACTGGCTCGCGAGATTGAAGATGCGGCTCGGCCGCACCTTGCTGATGACCTGCAGCACGCTGCGGAAGTCGCTCGGCACCGCGGAGTGGAGATGCACCCGCTCGCCGAGACCCAGGCGGAGGAGATTGGCGAAGCTCGCCATCTCGCGATCCCGCGAGGTCCCGTGCACGACAAAGCCGCGCTCGAGCAAGAGACGCGCGAGATAGGCGCCGTCCTGGCCGGAGATACCGAGAATGAGCGCGACTTCGGAGGGCATCGTCAGCGTGCCTCGCGGATGCGGGCGACGCGACGCGCCGGCGCCACCACGCCCCCGCCGGCGTCTCCGCTCTTCTCCTCGGCAAGCGCGCGGATGTCGCACTCGACCATCTCCCGCACCAGCTCGGCAAAGCTCACGCTGTGCCGCCAGCCGAGCTTGGCGTGCGCCTTCGAAGGATCGCCGATCAGGAAGTCCACCTCGGTCGGGCGGAAATAGACCGGGTCGATGCGGACGAGCGTGGCGCCGCTTCGCGTGTCGATGCCGCGCTCATCGACCCCCTTGCCGCGCCACTCGATGGTGCGCCCGACATGGCTGAAGGCCAGCTCCACGAACTCGCGCACCGAGTGCGTCTCGCCCGTTGCCAGCACGTAATCGTCGGGCTCCGGCTGTTGCAGAATGCGCCACATGCCGTCCACATAATCGCGGGCGTGGCCCCAATCGCGCTTGGCGTCAAGATTGCCGAGATAAAGCACCGATTGCAGCCTCGCGTCGATCGCGGCCACGGCGCGCGTGATCTTGCGGGTGACGAAGGTCTCGCCCCGCGTCGGCCCCTCGTGGTTGAAGAGGATGCCGTTGGAGGCGTGCATGCCGTAAGCCTCGCGGTAGTTGACCGTGATCCAATAGGCGTAGAGCTTGGCCGCACCGTAGGGGCTGCGCGGATAGAAGGGAGTCGTCTCCCGCTGCGGCGCCTCCTTGGCCTTGCCGTAGAGCTCCGAGGTCGAGGCCTGGTAGAAGCGGACCGTCTTCTCCATGCCCAGAATGCGGATCGCCTCCAAGAGGCGCAGCGTGCCGAGGCCGTCCGCATTGGCCGTGTACTCGGGCGTCTCGAAGCTGACCTGGACGTGGCTCTGAGCGGCGAGATTGTAAATCTCGGTCGGTTTCGTCTCCTGGACCAGGCGAATGAGATTGGTCGAATCGGTGAGGTCGCCGTAATGCAGGAAGAAGGAGACGCCCTTCTCGTGCCGATCGTGGTAGAGGTGCTCGACACGCCCGGTGTTGAAGGACGATGCCCGTCGCTTGATGCCGTGGACGACGTAGCCCTTGCTGAGCAGAAGGGCCGCCAGATAGGCGCCGTCTTGGCCGGTCACACCCGTAATCAACGCGACTTTCCGCACCTCGACGCTTCCTTGTCTATCTGATGGTGGCGGTGCCAGCGGCGCCGCCGAGGCGACCCCCCATTGGCGCCCCGCAGCACCGCCGCAGGCGGCATTTCTCGCGGCGCAGCAAGGCCATAGATAGCCTTAAAAGGCCCGGGGATGGAAGCCCGAAATGGGCGCGCCGCCCGCGGGAAGCACGGCCCCAAGGGGGTTCACGCGGCGCTCGTCGCCTTGATGGGAGGTACGAGCTGATAGCCGGCGGCATGGGCGTCGCGATGGAACATCTGGACCGTCTCCAGCGAATACTGGGACAGATCCTTGCCGACGAGCGACAATTTCGCGAGCACGTCCTTTGTCGCCGTGATGATGTGGCAGCCGACCTCTTCCGCCTGGAATATGTTCAAGAGCTCGCGCGGGCTCGCCCACAGCAATTCCGCCTTGGGGCGATTGCCGAGGACGCCTGCGCACTCGCGCATGATCGGCATGGGATCGACGCCGCTGTCGGCGATCCGCCCGGCAAAGACCGAGACGATGCTCGGCGTCTTGACGGCAAGGGCCGCCGCCACCTCGCGCACCTGCGCCGCCGTCAGGATCGCGGTCACGTTGAGCGGAATGCCTTCCGCCGAGAGCTTGCGGACGAGCGGCGCACTGCTGATACCCTTCGTGTTGGTGACGGGGATCTTCACATAGGTGTTGCCGCCCCAGGTGTGAATCTCGCGCGCCTCCCGCTCCATGGTGTCGAAGTCGTCCGAAAAGACCTCGAAGGAAATCGAGCGCCCGCCTACCGCGGCGATCGCCTCCCTGGCGAAGGAGGCATAATCCGTGACTCCGGCTTTGCGCATGAGCGTCGGATTGGTGGTGAAGCCCCTAATCAAAGGATTCGACGCCACCGCTTCCTTCATCGATTGCAGTTCGGCGCCGTCAAGAAATAGCTTTATGCGAAGCGATTGGACCTTCGGCATGTTCCTCTTCCCTTGGATTTCCGGCAGCTCCCGCCGCAAGGAGCCTTGTATCGCAAATCACTATCCATCACAAGCAACTAACCGGCTGCGCGGAAGCGCGCGATGATCGCCGCGGCCTCCCCGAGGTCGCCGGCACGGAAGTCGGGGCTCGAGCGGGACGCCCGCTCCTCCGCGTGCGGATTGGCGACCAGGATCGTGCGCACGCCCGCGGCGCGGCCACACGCTACATCGATGTCCTGGTCGCCCACCATCCATGAGCGGCTCATGTCGATCTCGTATCGCGCCGCCGCGACGAGGAGGAAATAGGGGCTCGGCTTGCGCTCGACCGAGCTCCCCGAGAAATGAGGCGCCACCCCCTCCGGATGGCCGAAAGCGTAAAAGCAGTCCTTGAGGTGCACATCCTCGGCGGCGAGGAGGCCGATCAGCCGCCGATGCACGCCCCACAGCGACTGAAGCGTCGTGTTGCCTTTCGCATAGGCACCCTGGTTGGATACGAGGAAGAGCGCGTAGCCGCCGTCGGCGAGGCCGCGGAGGGCTGCCGCCGCCCCCGGCCGCAACACGAGGTCCTCGGGAACGAGCGGCGCTTCCCAACGTCCGGTACGCCTGTAGTATACCTCCTCGGTGAGCACCCCGTCGCGATCGAGAAAGACAGCCCGCAGCATCGCGTCATGCACCCCTGCCTGATGCCCGCGCTCGCCGGAGCCGCATCGCCGCTGCGAGCAGGCCGGACTCGCGGCGAGCCTGTCTAGTGCCGATTTCGCGCCACATGGCGCGAAACTCTCTAAGCGGGGACTAGAGCTCCCAGCGCCCCGTCTCGGCCGGCAGCGTGATCCCGCGCCAGATGCCCTTTACGTCTGCGACGAGGCCGTCCGTCCGCAGAAGGCGCGCGAAGTCGCTCGGCTTGAGCGCGCGGTACTCATCGTGGGCGACGGCTCCCACCACGCAATCGTAACCGGCAACGCCCGCAAGGTTCGTCAGGAGATCGATGCCGTAAAGCCCTTTCGCCTCGTCGGGATCGGCGAAAGGATCATGGACCTCGACGCGGTGGCCGCGCGCGCGCAAGCCGCGGACGAGGTCGATCACCTTGCTGTTGCGCAGATCGGGGATGTTTTCCTTGAAAGTGAGGCCGAGCACCAGGATGCGCGCGCCGTCAACGCCGCTGCGCCGCGCGCCGAGCGCCTTGGCGATTTCGTTGGCGACATAGGCGCCCATGCCGTCGTTGATGCGCCGGCCCGCCAGGATGATCTCCGGATCATGTCCGAGGCTGTGCGCGAGGTGCGCGAGAAAGAAGGGATCGACGCCGATGCAATGACCGCCGACCAGGCCCGGCAGAAAGGGGAGGAAGTTCCACTTGGTCGACGAGGTCGCCAGCACGTCATGGATCGAGAGGCCCATCTTGTTGAAGATCATCGCCGCTTCGTTGATGAACGCGATATTGATGTCGCGCTGGGCGTTCTCGATCACTTTGGCCGCCTCGGCGGTCCTGATGCTCTTGGCGGCATGGACCTGACCGCCGTTGATGGCGCCATAGATCGCCGCCAGCCGCTCGGTGATTTCCGGCGTCTCGCCCGCGACCACCTTGACGATGCGATCGACGGTGTGCAGACGATCGCCCGGGTTGATGCGCTCGGGCGAATAGCCCACGTGAAAGTCGACCCCGCCCTCGAGCCCGGAGGCCGCGGCGATCTCGGGGCGGCAGATCTCCTCGGTGACGCCGGGATAGACGGTGCTCTCCAGCACCACGATGGCGCCCTTCGCGATCACGCTGCCGATCATGCGGCAGGCCGCGCGCACGGCGGCGAGGTCCGGCAGCTTGTCCTCGGTGACCGGAGTCGGCACGGTGGCGATGAAGAGCTGACAGCCGCGGATCGCCTCGAGCTCGCTCACGATCGCGAGCCGGCTTGCGCGCAGGACCGCCTCGCTCACCTCGCCCGTGCGGTCGTGGCCGCGTAGGAGCTCCTTGGTGCGCGCCTTGTCCACGTCGAAGCCGACCACCTCGAAGTGCCGGGCAAGCGCGATGGCCAGCGGCAAACCGACATAACCGAGACCGACGATGGCGATGCGCGGAGAGCTCGTCATGCTGTGCTGCGCGGAGAGGATGATTGTCGCTCCCGGTCGAGCGCGGCCGAGGGCCCGCGCGAGATGGCCGGGCCCAAAGCCGGTCCGGAAACAGGCTCGTAACCTTCGCTCCCGTGCTTGTCAATCGAAGAGGGCGCGGGGAAGCCTCGGCTCGCGCGGCCGTCGGCGGCAGGCGCCACCCCCGGTCGCGGCCGAAAGGGCTCGCTCCGGCCGCTTCCCGGCCTCCTACCGGGTAGGACGCGCGCGAAAGCTGGTGTATAAGAGGCCCGCGCGAAACCGATGAGAGCGGGACCTATGGACGGGAAAATCCAGCCAGTCATCCTTTCGGGCGGGTCCGGGACCCGTCTTTGGCCGCTCTCGCGCAAGGCATATCCCAAGCATCTCTTGCCGCTCGTCTCGCAACACAGCCTGCTGCAAGAGACGGTCCTGCGCGTCGGCAAAGGGGCGTGTTTCGAGCCTCCGGTCGTGATCTGCAATGAAGAGTATCGTTTCGCCATCGCCGAGCAGCTGCGTGAGATCGGCGTTGCGCCGCACGCGATCGTGCTCGAGCCCCTTGGCCGCAACACCGCCCCCGCGGTGACGGTCGCGGCTCTCATGGCTGCCGAGCGCTCGCCCTCCACCCTCCTGCTCGTGCTTCCGTCGGACCACGTCGTTTTGGACGAGGCCGGCTTCCTTGCCGCAGTCGAGAAGGCCGCCCGCGCCGCCCGCGACGGCGCCATCGTTACCTTCGGCATCACGCCGAAAGAACCCGAGACGGGCTACGGCTACATTCGGGCCGGTGCCGCGCTCAACAGGGCGCCCGGCTGCTTCAAGATCGCGCGCTTCGTCGAAAAGCCGGACCGCGCGACCGCGGAAGAATTCCTGGCGGAAGGCGGCTATTACTGGAACAGCGGCATGTTCCTCTTCCGGGTGGACAGCTATCTCGCCGAGCTCGAGCGGCTCGCCCGGCCCATTCTCACGGGCTGCCGCGCAGCCCTCGCGGCGAGTTCCCACGATCTCGATTTTCTCCGCCTCGGCGGCGATGCCTTCCGCAAGGTCCCGTCGACCTCGATCGACTATGCGGTCATGGAGCGAACCGACGCCGCAGTGGTGGTCCCGGCCGATATCGGCTGGAGCGACGTCGGTTCCTGGTCATCGTTGTGGTCGATCGGCGAACGCAACGATGCGGGCAACGTGCTGATCGGCGACGTCGTCACGCTCGACGTGCGCGACAGTTACATCCGCGGGGACGGCCACCTCGTGGCCGCGATCGGCATCGAGGGGCTGGTCGTGATCGCGACGGAGGACGCCTTGCTGCTGGCGCCCAGGGAGCGCGCCCAGGAGGTCAGGCAGCTTGTCGAAAGACTGGAGCGCGAGGGCCGCCCCGAGGCGATCCAGCACCGCAAGGTGGACCGCCCCTGGGGCAGCTACCAGAGCATCGACGCCGGTCCTTCCCACCAGGTGAAGCGCATCACGGTGAAGCCCGGTGCCAAGCTCTCGCTGCAGAAGCACGCCAAGCGCGCCGAGCATTGGACCGTCGTGCGCGGCACGGCACGCGTCACCATCGGCGACAAGGTATTCACGCTTCACGAAAACGAATCGACCTACGTCCCCGTGGGCTCGGTGCATCGGCTGGAGAATCCGGGGCACATCCCGCTCGATCTCATCGAGGTCCAGACGGGCAAGTATTTCGGCGAGGACGACATCATCCGCATGCAGGACGATTACGGACGGTAAGAGCCGCGCACGGGACGCGCGGTGCTCAGGCGCGCGCTCACAACCCGTGATAATCGCGGTACCATTCGACGAAACGCGAAACACCCTCCTCGAGCGGCGTGCGCGGCGCAAAGCCGAAATCGCGCACGCTCGCCTCGATATCCGCGAACGTCTCCGGCACGTCGCCGGGCGGCATGGGTGCGAGCTCGACGATCGCCTTTCGCCCCGTGGCCCGCTCGATGAGCTCGACGAGGTGGGGCAGCTCCTCCGCGCGATGGTGACCGAGGTTGTAGAGGCGGTGGGGTGCGGCGTCTCCCTGCGGCGGCGGACGCTCGAGGACCGCAAGCACGCCGGCGACGACATCGTCGATGTAGGTGAAATCGCGGCGCATGTTGCCGTAATTGAAGAGGCGGATCGGCTCTCCCGCGAGGATCGCCTTGGTGAAGATGAACATCGCCATGTCCGGGCGGCCCCAGGGACCGTAGACGGTAAAGAAACGCAGGCCCGTCGCCGGAATCCGGAAGAGGTGGCTGTAGGCGTAGCTGATCAGCTCGTCGGCACGTTTGGTCGCGGCATAGAGCGAGACCGGCTCGTCGACCCGGTCCGCGATCGAGAAGGGCAGCTTGCGATTGCCGCCGTAGACGGAAGAGGAGCTCGCGTAGACGAAGTGTCGGACGCGATCCAAGCGCCGGCAGAGCTCGAGCAAGATGTGCTGGCCCTGGATGTTGTCGCGGATGTAAGCCCCCGGATTGGTGATCGAGTAGAGCACGCCCGCCTGGGCCGCGAGATGGACGATGCGCTCGATCGCCGGCTCGCGTCCGGCGAGTGCCGCGATCGCACCTTCCTCGGCGATATCGAGGCGGACGAAGGCGAAGCCGGGCCCGGCCGCGAGCTGCTCGAGGCGGGCCTCTTTGAGCCGCACGTCGTAGTAGTCGTTGAGGTTGTCGACGCCGATGACGCGCTCGCCGCGTGCCAAGAGCGCCCGGCTCACGTGAAAGCCGATGAACCCCGCAGCCCCCGTCACGAGAACCGTCATCGTTCGGTACCTCTCCCGCCGTCCGCGGTCCTTTGTAGCGGCCGTGCGCCCTCCTGTCCACGGCCCCCCGCCCCGTCCGCGCGTCTCTCTCCTCATAGCGGGCGCAAAAATATGTTACCCATAGGCATGACCGGTGCGGGGCTGCGTACCGCAGGCGAGGTGGGGGCAGGAGAAGCGGGAAGGGACATGGCGAGCGGCGCGCGCGTGGAAACGGTCGAGACGCCCTCGGGCAAGGGAGCGGGAGATGAGAATTTCCCGGTCGGCTCCTGGCTCCTGCCGGCGAAGCTGCGTCCCCACGTGGCGCTGTTTTACGCCTTCGCCCGCGCGATCGACGATATCGCCGACAATCCGCGGCTTTCGCCGCAAGAGAAGATCGACCGGCTCGACGGCTTCGAGGCGGCCATCCTCGGGCACAAGGATGACGATCCGGCCTACCTCAAGGCGCACCGCCTGCGCCGCAGCCTGAGCGAGACCAACGTCACGGCCCAGCATTGCGTCGATCTCGTGACCGCCTTCAAGCGCGACGCCTCGGTCTTGCGCTACCGCAGCTGGGACGAGCTCATCCAGGGCTATTGCATGCTCTCGGCGGCACCCGTGGGGCGCTATCTGCTCGACCTCCACGGCGAGGCGAAGAGCGGCTACAGGGCGTCGGACGCGCTCTGCAACGCGCTCCAGGTGATCAACCACCTGCAAGACTGCAAGGACGACTACCGCAATCTCGACCGCGTCTATCTGCCGCTCGACTGGCTCGCGGCCGAAGGCGAGAGCGTCGCGGCACTCGCCGCACCTCGGGCGAGTGCCGCGCTGAGGCGCGTGCTCGACCGTTGCCTCGACGGGACCGAGACCCTGCTCGAGGAGGCGCAGAAGCTGCCCGCGCAATTGCGCAACCGCCGGCTCGCCTATGAGTCGGGCGCTATCGTGGCACTCGCGGAACGGCTCACGGCGATGCTGCGCCGGCGCGATCCCGTGGCCGAGCGCGTCGCCCTCGGCAAGCCCGCCTTCCTCCTCGTGGCGGCAGCCGGAATCGCGCGCACCCTTGCCCGCGGCCGCACGCGCCGGGCCGCGCCCGCTTGACGGCGGGGAGCGGCACTCGGATTAAACCCGCATACCCCGGACGATGCTCGGAAGCGCGGCGCTTCGCAGTCGATTCTGGTATAAAATTCAGTAGCTTATCTTGGATCGAGCGAGGCCGTCATGGCGGACCTCCCAGCAGAATGCTATCGTTCACGCCGAGCCCTGGTCATCTGGGGAATGTCGAATGAAGGCATCGGCCGAGGTGGTATCATGCGCCATGCGCCGCACCGACGCCGTGCATCTCGGCCTGATGCTCTCGGCCCTTGGCCTGACCTATGTCGTGCCAATCGAGCTCCTCTTGCTGGCATACGTCATCTTGGGTCCGGCGCATTACACCACCGAGATTTCCTGGCTGCATGATCGGAATTATTTCCTTCCTCATCGCGGCCTGGCGCTCGCGTTGGCGGCGGTTGCGATCTTCGCAGCGCTGATCGACAGCGCCTCGTGGTTCGGCTTCGTGATGTGGAGTGCGTTCGTCGCGTGCGCGCTGTTCTCCGTGATTACCAGCGGCGCTCAAGGCGTGCTGCTCGTGATCGCTGCGACCGGATTGACGGCCATCATGTATACGCGGGCGCCGTCGCTGGCGGTCCTTGGAATTCTGCTTCCGACCTTGATCCACGTGTCGTTGTTCACGCTCGTCTTCATGACATTGGGCGCCTATCGGTCGCGCAGTGCTGCGCAGGCGGCCCTGATCGCGGTCTACGTCATGGCGGTCGGGCTCATTCTCATAGTACCCCCCTCCGCATCGACGGTTGTGCCCAAATTCGCGGAGGTCGGTCGGGAGTATTTCGGCAACGTGGCGCCGGCTCTCGGGAGGCTTTTCGGCACTCCCCATCTCACTCTGGACGGCCGGCTGACCGGTCTCTTGGCGTTCGTTTACACCTATCATTATCTCAACTGGTTCATCAAAGCGGACGTCATTCGCTGGACCGACATGCCGCCCGCGCGGCTGGCGCTTGTCGGTGCCATCAGCGCCGCTTCGACCGGCCTCTACTTCTACGATTATGCCTTCGGGTTCAGCATCCTTCTCGCCCTCAGCCTGATCCACGTCGTTCTGGAATTCCCGCTCAATGCGCTGGCGATGCGGCAGCTCGGCGACGCCATTCGCAAAGGGGTGCTGCAAAATACCCGCGAGCGCGCGGCGCTTGCTCGCCGGAGATTGCCTCCAGCCCGACGCAAGCGGCCTTGAACCCGTTCAGCGCGCCGAGATCTCGCGCCGCTATGAGCCGGCTTTTAACCAGGCCGCGCGCGCATGCGCCAGCGCCGATAGCACGAACGCCGATGTCACCTCCGAGCCGCCGACCAGGATCCGTGTCGGCGTCTTCATCTTATTCCATTCGTATGCCTTGAATGGCGCGCGCCCCCGGCCTTCCCCGAAACTGCCCGCAATGCAGGCCAGCGCCGGCGCGAACGTCTTCGGCTCGGCATCGAGTTTCGCCAGTGCCAGCAATGCAAGCGCAGCATCGAACGCATTCATCTCTGCGGCGATCAGCTTGTCGTGGACGTAGCTCAAGACGCGGCGACGAATTGCCTCGAATCTGCCGTCGGGGTCGATCGCTTCCTGCGTCGCGCGTGGCAGCGAGCTGAATGCGGCGTAGCAGCGGCCGAAATATGCGCAATAGAGCTCGGGCAAGTAGTATATGTGCGAGCGCGGATCGGTGAACGCACCATTGTCCGTCAACCGATCCTGGAACCGGACGATCCGGCGCAGCGCCTGCAAGTGCCGCGGATTCTCGACGATTTGCCAGCGCTGGTGATTGCCGAAGCTCGCCTCGAGCACGTCGAGGTTCAGGGTCGGATCCAAATCGTTGCCGAACGGCTTGTCGCCTGCGCTGTTCTCGATCCAGGATACTACGCCGCCATCGAACTCGATGTTGTCGTTGATCGTGACCGTCGGCATGTGATCGTTATTGCCGTTTCCGACCTGATAGCCAGCCAGGAAATCGAGGAGCGGCTGTTCGAGAATCGGGTCCTCGGACCCAAAGCGCGCCGCCGCAGAGAACGAGCAGGCCGTCGTGTCAAAGTCCGGCACATAGACGCCGAAGCCGAGATCGCTTTTCAGCTGCCAGAAGAACTTGGCCATCCGCGAGTGCGGCGGCGGCACGAGCGCGGTGACCACGTTGAACGGCTCGCCATTGTGGAGCGCACGTACGCCCTCGCGGCTCGTGCGGAGGCAAAAGTGGATCATATCCTCGAGCGCATGGCGCGCGGCCCCGGTCTCGCGCGCCGTGGCAAGGCCGCTGCCAATGAAATCCATCAGCGCCTCGCTGAAGAATGCATCGTAGTAGGCCGAGCGATGGCGTATCTGCACCGGCTCCCACAGCGGCTCGGCGAATCCGGGCCAGGGCGGATTGACGAGTGCCAAGACGTGTGGGTTGGCGAGGACGAATATCCGCGCCAGGTTGAACAGCAGCGTCGCGTTCTTGTAGGTGCGCGCGTTGAGGCCGTTCAGCGCCGTCAAGAAGTCGCGGCCGCGAAGGTCCGGGTCGCCGACGAGCTTGAACGATGCGTAGGCGGGGATGAAATCGTTTTTCGCGAAGGAGGCGAGCAGGTGACCGGCGCAAGCGCGAATGATGTGGTCCACCTCCGGGCGCGATGGCGTCCGATCCGGCGCCGCGATGGAAGCTCTATTTGGATGCGCCTGCGGAAACTCGTCGAGCAGCGCGGCCACAGGCGTGCCGATGGAGGTCCAGTCGGGCGACGGGTCGTCCCGCGCGGCGCGGAGGGCGGCGCTTAGCGCCCGAAAGCGGGCTTCGTCGCGCAATTGAGGCACGCCGGCGCGGGAGAGCAGCAGCCGCAGCGCGGGGTTCGCGAGCGCTTTCTTGTAGAACTTGCGGATGTGCGCGTCGCCGCCGTCGGCCCCCGCCAAGATCGGGTCGCAGAGGTCATAAAGGGTCGGCCCGCGCTTCGCCGTCGTGAAGGCGCGGTAGGCGGCGCGCGAGAAATATCCCAGTTTCATCGGTCGGCAGGAGATGGCGATGCGCTATGGGAGCGTCGAGCTCGCCGCCCGGCGACGGGGCGGCGGGGCAAATGAACGCGCATGGAGGCACCTCCTCCTTCTATGCCGCCGGGGCAATCGACACCTCCGCAGGTTTGGAGGAGTAATGGGATGCAGCCTGGCGACCGGCCGCCGCATCGCGCGCGGAGAGTATCATATGATGGGCCATCAGGCCGACACGGATAACGTGAGCGATGTCGCCGCGAACCAGACGCGGCCACGCAAATTTCCAGAATTCGCGTCGATAATCGCCACGCATCCCCGCTTCCCACAGGATCCGGCAAAGCATGCGCAAGCCCCGTCGGATGTTGCGCCAGGACGCTCGCTGCGGACTGTTTGGAGGCGGTAGCCGATTGATATAGGTCTCGGTCACCTGGTGCTGGAAGCGGGCAAAGACCGCCTCCGGTTGGTAGGCTTGCGCCATGCAGTCTCGCCAGGTCGCGACCACCTGCTCGTAGGGCAGGCGGAAATCCACATTCGATTCGCGCTCGTCGTCTTCCACTATCCGCCGCTCGCGCTGCAGGCGGTCCCACAAGGGAGTGCGCGGCAGCGCCTGCAGCAGGTTGATGGTGACGATGGGGATCCGGGATTGCTCGATAAATTCGAGTATGCGGCTGCCGGTATCGGGCGTATCGGTGTCGAGGCCGAGGATGATGCCTGACGCAACCTCGATGCCGTAGCGATTGAGAGTCCGTACGGCGTCCAGAATGGGCACCATCAAATTGTGATCTTTCGAAATGGCCCGCAACGCCTCGGGCTCCGGCGTCTCGATTCCGCAGAACACCGTTTCGAACAAAGCCTCCCGCATGAGCTCAAGAATCTCCGGGCGCTTGGCGATATTGAGC
>DATEQI010000510.1:0-2032 GCA_035272805.1 Alphaproteobacteria bacterium
TCCGGCACTCGCCGTGCGCCGCGTCCATGCGGCGCGATTCCTCTGGACGAGGCCCCGGGCCTCTCGCTATGGAAGGAGCAATGACAGAACGGGGTCAATGAGCGCATTCTTTGGCACGTCGTCGCTGTCGCAAAGCGTTACGATCCTTCTCATCGGCGCGGGTACGACCCTCGCCGTCTCGCTCGCCGGGAACGCGCTCGGCCTCCTGATCGCGGTACCCGTCTGCTTCCTCCGGCTCTCGCCGGCGCGGGCCGCGCGCGCGGTGGGAATCGCCTATGTGAGCTTCTTTCGCGGCGTCCCGCTGCTCGTCCAGCTTCTCATCGTTTATTACTTCCTGCCCGCACTCGGCCTCGATCTGCCGCCTTTCGTGGCTGCGGCGATCGGATTGGGCGTCTGCACCGCGGCCTACCAGGCGGAGAACCTGCGCGGCGGCTTCCTCATCATTCCCAAGGGCCAAGACGATGCCGCGCGCGCCTTCGGCTATACGCGGCTGCAGACGCGCCGCTACATCCTCATTCCCCAGGCGCTGCGCGCGGCGGCACCCACGCTCATCAACGAGATGATCCTCATCCTCAAGGCGTCCTCGCTGGTGTCCGTGGTCGGGGTCGCGGACCTCATGCGCGTCAGCCAGAACATCGTCGCGCGCGACCTCCGTCCCATTCGATGGTACATGGCGGCGGCCGTCATCTACCTCGTCATCAACCTGGCCCTCGCCCTTCTCGGCCGCGCCGCGGAGCGCCGCCTGAGCGCCGGCTACGCGAGGGGCACGCTATGAGCGCCGATCTCTCGCTCATGACGACCTACGGACCGCAGCTCCTCGAGGGCTTCAGGCTCACGGTCCTGATTTGGCTCTTCGGCTCCGCACTCGCGGTGGCGCTTGGCTTCGTCCTCGGCTTGGCACTCTCCGTGGCAGGCCCCGCGCTCACGCTGCCGGTTCGCGCCTACGTCGAGTTCTTCCGCGGCACGCCGCTCCTGGCGCAGCTCTTTCTCGCCTATTACGGCGGGCCCAGCATCGGCATCACGCTCGACGCCGTCACGGTCGGGCTCTGCGGCCTCGGCCTCTATGGGGCTGCGTATTTCGCCGAGATTTTCCGCGCGGGCTTCGCCAGCATCCCCGAGGGCCAGCTCGAGGCCGCGCGCAGCTTCGGCCTGTCGCGGCGCTCGAGAATCCGCTATATCATCCTGCCGCAAATGCTGGTATTCGCCCTGCCTTCGAGCACGAACCTCCTCATCATCCTCCTGAAGGACACCGCAATTCTCTCGATCGTGACGGTGCCCGAGCTCACCTTTCAGGTCACCGGGATGACGCTCGAAACATTCACCTTCGTCGAGCCGTTCGCCGCACTCGCTCTATTATATTGGGCGCTGACCGAGCTCGTGGCCTTCCTCGGCCGCCGCGCGGAGCTTCGCCTCGGCGTTTACCTGCGCCCAGAGGTGAGGGGTGCCGAATGAGGGAGGGCATGGTCGAGCCCGGGAAGTCTTCCGACGAGCCGCCTCTCATCGAGGTCGCCAACCTCTCGAAGTGGTTCGGCGCGCATCAGGTGTTGAGCGCCGTGTCGTTCGCCGTGCGCCGCTCGGAGGTGGTTTGCATCATCGGCCCCTCGGGCTCCGGCAAAAGCACGCTTCTGCGCTGCATAAACTTCCTGGAGGAGTACCAGGAGGGCGATGTCTACGTGCGGGGGAAATTGATCGGCTACGCGAGCAATGCGCTCGGGCGGCGCATCCGCGACAGGGAGAGGAACGTCGAGAGGCTGCGGCGCGACATCGCCATGGTCTTCCAGCAGTTCAATCTCTGGCCCCATATGACGGTGCTCGACAACGTGGCGCAGCCCCTCATCCTCGTGCACAGGAAGCGCCCGCGGGAGGCGCGGGAGCTCGCGCGGCAGGTGCTCGAGAAGGTCGGCCTGGCGGCGAAGATCGACGAGTATCCGCTGCGTCTTTCCGGCGGACAGCAGCAGCGCGTCGGCATTGCCAGGGCACTCGCCGTGGAGCCCGCGGCGATCCTTTTCGACGAGCCGACGTCCTCCCTCGA
>DATEQI010000511.1:0-6686 GCA_035272805.1 Alphaproteobacteria bacterium
GTCAGCATGAGCCAGTCGGGAATGTTGTTGTGCAGCGGGCAGTGCACTTGACAGAAGGGAACGCCGCACTGGGAGCAACGCCCCGCCTGCTCCTTTGCCCGGCCCGCGTCGAAATCCGCATAGATCTCCCGGAAGTCGCGACGCCGCGCCTCGACCTCCCGCTTGTCGGGCATGCGCATGTCGACATTGACGAATTTGAGCAGGTTACGCGCCATTTTCGTCCTTAGAGCCGGCCTAAGGGCGACGTCCACGCCGCCCCGGATGGCGCGCCCTCCGCCACGCTGCCGCAGCTCGTGACCGATCATGCGGAGCGGGCTATAGGTCAGGTATATTGACTTACTTTCTGAATAGCCGGCGCGCTCCTATTTCGCTTAAGCCTGAGGTCGGGCAAAGGCAAGAAAAGTTGGTTCCAAATTGGAACTATAGCCGAAAATTTCCCCAAAACCCCGCCTAGGAAAGGGATTTGCCCCGTGTTATAAGCGGCGGCCGCATCGCTCCGAGGTCGCTTTGCCCTACCTGGCCGTCGTCTGTCTTGCTTTGGTGCAGGGGCTGACTTTCCTCATCCCCGTGGGCGAGAACCTGCACATCGCGGTGCTGCCTCGCCTGCTGGGCTGGCCGTTGCAATCGTTGCCGGAGCACCTCGCCTGCCATGCGGGCACCGTGATCTCGCTCGTGATCGTGTTGCGCCGGGAGGTGGGCCGGGCGCTCAAGGGGGTTTGGCAGCTCCTCCGCGGCCGCTGGCGCCCCGAGACGGGGTTCTTCGTCAGCTTGACGATAGCACTTCTGCCCATCGGCGTGCTGCGGGCACTCGGTGCGCCTGATTATGTGGGCAGCTTCGGGCTCGGCCGCATCGACTATCTGGCCATGACGGGAATCGTCATGGCGGCGCTCATGTGGCTCGCCGACCGTTACAGCTTGGCGATCCGCCGCATCGAGCACATGTCTCCCGTCGATGGGCTCGTGCTCGGCATTGTCCAGCTCCTCGCCTTCTTCCCCGGCACCGGTCTGGCGCCGCTATCCATGACGACGGCGCGGCTGCTCGGCTTCGAGCGACCGGATGCGGTGCGGATTGCCTTCCTGGTGGCTCTCGCTGCCTTTGCGGGCGAGGTTCTCTTGAGCGGCAGTCGGCTCTATCTGGCGGGGACGCTGCACCCCGCGCCCGAGCTGGCGATCGCCGCAGCCGCCGCAGCCGCGGCCGGCCTCTTCGCCGCGAGCGCTTTCCTCGAATGGCTCAAGCGGCGGAGCATGGCCCCCTTCCTTGCCTACCGCTTGCTCGCCTCGGCCGCCGCGCTGGTGTGGTTCTATATGGTCTTCCGCGGCTGATCCGCCCTCAAGCATGGCGCACGTTGCCGCGTCCGCCGCGCCGATACATGTCCATGTAGGTGGGAAGGATGCTCTCCGCAGGCGTCGGCGCGATGCCGAGCTCCGCGAGCCCGAGCGCGCCCGCGGACAAAATGTTGTCCCGCCGCATGAGCCGCACCTGGTCGCGCGTCAAGAGCGGGGTCGGCAGAGGCACGAGACTCAAGAGCGCCGCCTCGATCTCGGCGAGCCCTAAAGGCATCGGCAGCAGCCAGCGCTTGCGCTTCGTCTCGCGCAGCACCAGCTCCATGAGCTCCTTGAAGCTGTAAATGCGCGGGCCGCCGAGCTCGTAGGTCTTCCCGGCCGTCGCGGGATCGTCGAGAATGCGCGCGATCGCCTCCGCAACGTCGCCGACATAGACAGGCTGGAAGCGCGTCCCGCCGTCGCCGCACAGCGAGAAGCGCACGCCGCCGCCGGGAAGGTGCACGAGGCGCGGGGTGGCGCCGAACACGGGAAGTGCCGGCAGCAGGCGCGCGAGTGCTGCAAAGCGGTTGAAGAAATCGTCCTCCGGGCCGAACACCACGCTCGGACGCACGATGGCAGCGCTTGCAAACGCCTCGCGCACCGCTTGCTCGCCCGCCGCCTTGCTGCGCGCGTAGAGCGCTGGCCCTTGGGCGTCGGCGCCGAGGGCCGAAACATGGACGAGGCGCTTGACGCCAGCACCTTGCGCCCGCCGCGCGATGCGGCCTGCCGCCGCCGCATGGATCTCGGCGAAGCGTTGCTTGCCGCGCTCGAAGAGAATGCCGACCAGGTTCACGACCGCATCCGCGCCTGCCGTGGCCGCCTCGACCGCGGCCTCGTCGCGCACGTCGACCCTGAGCGGCACGACCTGCCCGACATCGCCCATCGGCTTGAGAAAAGCCGCGGAGACCGGGTCGCGCACGGCGATGCGCAGGATATCGCCGCGCGCGGCGAGCCGCTTTACCAGGTGGCGGCCGAGAAAGCCCGAGCCGCCGAAGACGGTCACGCGCCGATTTGCCATCTGGCTCCTCCCAACTCGCCGCTTCTTATCCGCTCCCGCCGCCCCTCGCAAGCGTGCTCGCGTCTCAGCGCTACCTCTCGCCGCTCGCATCCGCGCCGGGGAAATGCCGATTGACATCGAGTGAGGGGCGGGCTAGGCAGTGCGGACCATAGACATGGCGGTTTCTTCCTAGCCCAGGTGGCGGAATTGGTAGACGCGCAGGTTTCAGGTACCTGTGGCCGCGAGGCCGTGGAAGTTCGAGTCTTCTCCTGGGCACCATTTCCTGGGCCGGCTTCCCGCCCGCGTCGCAGATGAGCCTTTCCCCCGCGCAGATCAAGCTCCACCGGAACGACCTGCCGCGCGGGCTGACGCTCGGCGCCGTGGTCGCGATCGACACCGAGACGATGGGGCTCAACCCGCAGCGCGATCGGCTCTGTCTCGTGCAGCTCTCGGCCGGAGACGGCATCTGCCACGTCGTGCAATTCGCGCGCGGCCGCTACGAGGCGCCCAACCTGAATGCGCTCCTGCAAGACGCAAAGGTGACCAAGCTGTTCCATTTCGCGCGTTTCGACGTGGCGACGCTGCGCCACCATCTCGGCGTCGCATGCCGCCCGATCTATTGCACGAAGATCGCCTCCAAGCTCACGCGCACCTTCACCGACCGGCACAGCCTGAAGGACCTGTGCCGCGAGCTTCTCGGCATCGAGCTCAGCAAGCAGCAGCAGCTCACCGATTGGGGTGCCGAGCGGCTCAGCGAGGAGCAGCTCGTTTACGCCGCGACCGACGTGCTCCACTTGCATGCGCTCCGCGACAGGCTAGACGCGCTCCTGGAGCGCGAGGGGCGGCGCCATCTGGCGGAGGCCTGCTTCGCCTTTCTGCCCGAGCGCGCCGAGCTCGATTTGGGCGGCTGGGACGACCCGGACATCTTCGCGCATTGAGCGCGGCCTCGCGGGCTCAATTCATTGACCGGCGAAGGGCCGCGGAGCATACTAGCCACAGTGTGATTCCGTGAGCTATTACAAGCAAATGCCGGAGCGCCGGGGAAGTCCTGGGCGGACTTCCGCCAATTCTTGCCCGACTGGCAGAAAGGAAAGCGTGGCCAAGCTAGCCGAGAGCCAACGCGGCAGCGTCGATCTGATGGCGGCACGGCGCGTGCTGCGCCTCGAGGCGGCGGCCATCGAGACCCTTGCCAAGACGCTGGACGGCTCCTTCACGGACGCGGTCGAGCGCTTGCGGCAGGTGCGCGGCCGTGTCGTGGTGACGGGAATGGGCAAGAGCGGCCACATCGGCCGCAAGATCGCCGCGACCTTCGCCTCCACCGGCACGCCCGCTTTCTTCGTCCACCCCGCCGAGGCAAGTCACGGCGATCTCGGCATGATCACCCGCGACGACGCGGTCTTGGCCCTCTCGAACTCGGGCGAGACCAACGAGCTCGCTGACCTCGTCGCCTTCACGCGCCGCTTCGGCATTCCCTTGATCGTCATCACGAGCGGGGCTGCGAGCTCGCTCGCCGAAGCCTCGGACGTGGCCCTCCTCCTGCCCGCCTCCCCCGAGGCGTGCCCGCTCGGCTTGGCGCCCACCACCTCGACCACGGTGATGCTGGCCCTGGGCGATGCGCTCGCCGTAGCGCTGCTCGAGCGCAAGGGCTTCTCGCTCGACCAGTTTCAGGCGCTGCACCCCGGCGGATCGATCGGCCGCCAGCTCCTGCGCGTGGCCGACGTCATGCACAGCGGCGACGAGATGCCGCTGACGCAGCCGGACGCGCGCATGTCCGAGGCGATCCTCATCATGACGGCCAAGCATTTCGGCTGTGTCGGCGTGATCGATCCGGCGGGAAAGCTGATCGGCATCATCACCGACGGTGACCTGCGCCGGCACATGGGGTCGGCGATCCTCGACATGACCGTCGGCGAGGTGATGACGCCGGCGCCGCAGACCATCAGACCCAAGGCGCTCGCGCTTGAGGCGCTCAACCTCATGAACACGCGCGGCATCGACAATCGCGGCATCGGCTGCCTGTTCGCGGTCGAGGACGGCCGCCCGGTCGGCATCCTCAACCTTCACGACTGCCTGCGCGCGGGCGCGAGTTGAGCGCGGGACAAGCGATGATCGAGCTCGCCAAGGAAAAGCCGGCCGCCGAGGGGCGCGGGCGGCTGCGCGTGCAAATACCGCGTCCGCGGCCCTTGGCCGAGCTTGCGAGCAAGAGCTACAGCTCCTTCGTCGGCACCATGAAGATCGTGCTGCCGGCAATCGCGGTCGGCATCATCCTCCTCGTCATCGCCTGGCCGCAATTCCAGGTCCGCGACGAGAGTTTCCACGTCGGGCTCGCCAGCATCACCGCGGAAGACGTGCAGAACCTGCGCATGCTCAGCCCGCGTTACCAAGGCATGGACAAACGCGGCGAGCCCTTTGCGGTCACGGCCAACTCCGCGACCAAGAAGAACCCGCAATCCGACGTGGTCGAGCTCGACCATCCCGTGGCCGATATCACGATCACGCAAGGCAATTGGATGGCGCTCAGGGCCGATTACGGCGCCTACCGCGAGCAGGATCAGCAGCTCGATCTGATCGGCGGGGTGGACCTCTTCCACGACGACGGCTACGAGTTCGAGACGCTGGCCGCCCATGTCAACTTGACGAACAACACCGCGGAAGGCGACGACCCGGTGCACGGCCAGGGCCCCTTCGGCGAGATCCACTCCGAGGGCTTCCGCGTCTATGACAAGGGCGCGCGCATCCTGTTCACGGGCAAAGCCCATCTCTTGCTGCGCCCGCGCGAGGAGGGCGGCGGCAATATTCCCGATTTCATGCCCACCCTAAGCCCGGATCTGCCCAATCCTGGGACCAAGAGGCACGGATGACGGAATTCGCGAGAGCTGCTGCGCGCGGCGCAACGCTCGCAGCCCTCCTGGCCGTCGCCACCTCTCTCGGCGGCATGCCGGCCCAAGGCCAGAGGCAGGCTCCGGCGAGTGCCGAGAGCGCAGCACCCGCCCCGCCGGCCACTCCGCCCACCGCGCTGACGGCACCGCCCGCCTCGCCTCGGCCCCCGCTCGGCAGCCCTGCCGCCGCGACCAAGGGCGAAGTGCTAACGCCGGGAAGTGCGAAGGGCGGGCAGAGCGCTCCGGCCCAGGGTCAAGGCGGCACAGGCACCGACTCGAGCGGCCTCTTCGGGACCACCGCTGAGACCAACGGCCTGCCGGTGAACGTCGAGGCCGAGCAGGGCATCGAGTGGCAGCAGGAGAAGCAGGAATATATCGCCCGCGGCAACGCCAAGGCGGTGCGCGGCGACGTCACCGTTTACGGCCAGACGCTCATTGCCTATTATCGCAAGACGCCGTCGGGCAGCTCGGACGTCTGGCGGCTCGATGCGGACGACGACGTCAAGATCACGACCTCGACCGACACGGCGGTGGGCGACAAGGGGGTGTACGACGTCGACAACGGCGTCTTCGTGTTGACCGGCAGGAAGCTCCAGCTCGACACCCCCAAGGGGGTGATCACGGCGCGCGACTCGCTCGAGTATTGGAAGCTCAGGCAATATGCGGTTGCGCGCGGCGATGCCAAGGCGGTGCGCGAGGACAAGACGGTGACCGCCGATATTCTTGAAGCGCACTTCAAGCCCGATGCGAAGGGTCAGCTCGCGATCAGCTTCATCGAGGCGTTCAATAACGTCACAGTCTCCAACCCGAGCTCGGTGGCGCATGCCATCTACGGCAATTACAATGTCGATACGGGTATCGCCGACCTCAAGGGATCGGTTAAGATCACCCGCGGGCAGGACCAGCTCGACGGCGAGTGCGCCACCATGAACATGAACACCGGCATCAGCCGACTCTATGCTTGCGCGAAGGCAGATCGCGTGCGCGGCCTCTTGATTCCCAAGCAGAGCGAAGGCATCGGGGCGCCCGGAAAGGGCAGCACCGCGCCAACCCCGAAGCCGGCCGGGGGCCAACAAAAGTGAGGAGCCCGGGCGCGTGAGCGAACGACGCGACGATACGGCAGCGGGGCGCGGCCCGGGAGCGGAGCCGCAGAGGCCGCGGCTCGTCGCCGTCAACCCCGGGCTGTTCGCCAAGAACATCGGCAAGCGCTTCAAGAAGCGGCCGGTCCTGCGCAACGTCAGCATCTCGGTCCAGCGCGGCGAGGCGGTCGGCCTGCTCGGCCCCAACGGCGCCGGCAAGACCACCTGCTTCTACATCATCACCGGCCTCATCTCGGCGGATTACGGCAGCATCCTGCTCGACAACGTCGACATCACGGATCTGCCGATGTACCGCCGGGCGCGGCTCGGCATCGGCTACCTGCCGCAGGAGGCGTCGATATTCCGCGGCCTCACCGTCGAGCAGAACATCCGCGCCGTGCTCGAGGT
>DATEQI010000512.1:0-7308 GCA_035272805.1 Alphaproteobacteria bacterium
GAGGGCGGCGTCGCTGGCGAGCAGCAGGTCGAGGCCGCTGTCGCTCTCCGTCACCAGTGCTTCCACGCGGGCACCTGGCTCGAGGAGTGCCGACAGAAGCTCATTCAGCGGCGCCAACAGCGCCACGATGGCGGGTCGCGCCACGGGGCATTCGACAAGCGGGATGACCTGGTGGCTCAGGCGCGCGTTGAAGCCGAGCACGAGATCGCCCTTGCGGCGCACCGCGCTGAACTCGGCGCGGCGCCGGCTCGCGGGCGGGGTCACGAAGAGCGGGCGGATTTCGCACCCCTCGAGCCGCTGGCGGGCGAGCGACTTGGCGAGGAGCTCGAGCTTCCACGCGCGGTAGTGCTCGCCATCGAGATGCTGGAGCACGCAGCCGCCGCAGCTGCCGAAATGGCGGCAAGCCGGGCGCGCGCGCCCCGCTCCCTCGGCAAGGAGTGCGGTGACGCGGGCGGCGTAACCGTCCGGGCGCGCTTCACCCAAGCGAACGCGCACGCGATCGCCGGGCAGCGTGAAGGGCACGTAGAGCCGCTCCCCGCTTTCCAGGCTGGCGATGCCGTCTCCGCGCGCGCCGATCTCCTCGATCGCGACCTCGAGCTCGAGCTTCATGCCGACTTGTCCTCGAGGCGGGCCGCAATGAGGAACTCCTTGTTGCCTTCCGCTCCCTCGATCGGACTCGCGACGATGCCGAGCACGGTCCAGCCTGGCCGTGCCGCGATGAAACGGCGGATGCGCTCGCACGCCTCCTCATGCAAACGCGCGTCGCGCACCACTCCGCCTTTCCCCACTTGTCCGGGACCCACCTCGAACTGGGGCTTGATGAGGGCAACGAGGAAGGCGCCGGGGGCTGCGAGCGCCAACGGGGCCGGGAGCAGCGTCTCGAGGCCGATGAAGCTCGCATCGCAGACGATGAGTGCCACTGGCTCGGGAATCTCGCTCCGACCGAGGTAGCGCGCATTCACGCGCTCGAGCACCGTGACGCGCGCATCCCGGCGCAGCTTCCAGGCGAGCTGGCCGTGGCCCACGTCGACGGCATAAACGCGCGCGGCACCTCGCGCGAGAAGCACGTCGGTGAAGCCGCCGGTGGAGGCGCCGATGTCGAGACAGACGAGGCCGCTCGGCAGGATGCCGAAGCGATCAAGTGCCGCCGCGAGCTTGAGCCCGCCGCGCGAGACCCAGGGATGATCTTGCCCGCGCAACGTAAGCGGGAGATCAGCCGAGACAAGCGCTCCCGCCTTCTCTAGCCTGCGCTCGCCGCTATAGACGAGGCCCGCCATGACGAGCGCCTGCGCGCGGCTGCGGCTCTCGGCAAGCCCGCGTGCCACGAGCAGCTGGTCAAGGCGGAGCTTCTTCGTGGATGCCATCTTGCTCGAGCTTCGCTCAAGCCGCCAACAGCCTCTGGATTGCTTCGTCGGCTTCGCCTCCTCGCAATGACGACCTCCTTGTCATTGCGAGCCGAAGGCGAAGCAATCCAGCCTTCGGTAACGTCGCTGGAGGAAGCCGCGCGCCTACGCCCGGATCAGCTTCTCGGCCTGCTCCTGGCCCAAGGCGGCAAGCGCGTGGGCGACGATGTGCTTGGCATTGAGTCCGGCCTTGTCGTACTGCGCAGCCGGCTTGTCGTGGTCCATCACCACGCTCGGCATGTAGAGCGGGCGGAATTTGAGCCGCCCGTGATCGAGCAGGCCGCCGTGCGCGAGGACATGCATCACGTGGCTGGCGAAGCCGCCGATCGTGGCCTCCTCGACCGTGATGAGCACCTGATGCTCGGCGGCCAAGCGGCGCACCAGCTGCTCGTCGAGGGGCTTCATGAAGCGCGCATCGGCGACGGTGGTCGAGAGCCCCCGCGCCGAAAGCTCGTCGGCCGCCTTGAGCGCCTCCTGCAGGCGCGTGCCGTATGAGAGGATGGCGACGACGGAGCCCTCGCGCACGATGCGGCCCTTGCCGATCTCGAGCGGGGTGCCCTCCTCGGGCAGCTGGACGCCGACGCCCTCGCCGCGCGGATAGCGCATGGCGCTCGGCCGATCGTCGATCTGAGCCAGCGTCGCGACCATATGCACCAGCTCGGCCTCGTCCGCCGGCGCCATCAGCACGAAATCGGGCAGGCAGCCGAGATAGCTCAGGTCGAAAGCGCCGTGGTGGGTCTGCCCGTCGGCACCCACGTAGCCGGCGCGGTCAAGCACGAAACGCACGGGCAGGCGCTGGATCGACACGTCGTGCACGACCTGATCGTAGGCGCGCTGCAGGAAGGTCGAGTAGATGGCGCAGAACGGCTTGATGCCTTGGGTCGCGAGTCCCGCCGCGAAGGTGACGCCGTGCTGCTCGGCGATGCCGACATCGAAGGTGCGCTCGGGGAAGCGCTCGGCGAAGATGTTGAGGCCCGTGCCGGACGGCATGGCGGCGGTGATCGCGACGATGCGCTCGTCCTTCTCCGCCTCCTTCGCGAGCGCATTGCCGAACACCTTGGTGTAGGCGGGCGCATTCGTGACGGACTTCTCCTGCTTGCCGGTAACGACGTCGAACTTGACGACGCCGTGGTACTTGTCGGCGGACGCCTCGGCCGGCGCGTAGCCCTTGCCCTTCTGGGTCACCACATGGATGAGGATCGGCCCCTCGTCCTCCGCATCGCGCACGTTCTTGAGCACGGGCAGCAGGTGGTCGAGGTTGTGGCCGTCGATGGGGCCGACATAGAAGAAGCCGAGCTCCTCGAAGAGCGTTCCGCCGGTGACGAGGACGCGCGCGTATTCCTCGGCGCGCCGAGCCGCATTGCCCAGCGAGCGGGGGAAGCGCTTGGTGATCTCCTTGCCGAGATGGCGCAGCGAGCGATAAGGCTTGGAGGAAACGAGGCGCGCCAAATAGGCGCTCATCGCGCCCACCGGCGGGGCGATCGACATGTCGTTGTCGTTGAGGATCACGATGAGCCGGCTCTTCAGCGAGCCGGCGTTGTTCATCGCCTCGTAGGCCATGCCCGCGCTCATGGCCCCATCGCCGATCACGCTCACGACGTTGAAATGCTTCCCCATGAGGTCGCGTGCCACCGCCATGCCGAGACCGGACGAGATCGAGGTCGAGCTGTGCGCGGCGCCGAAGGGGTCGTAGACGCTCTCCGCGCGGCGCGTGAAGCCCGAGAGCCCGCCCCCTTGGCGCAGCGTGCGGATGCGATCGCGCCGGCCGGTGAGGATCTTGTGGGGATAGGCCTGATGGCCCACGTCCCAGATCAGCTTGTCCTCGGGGGTGTTGAACACGTGGTGGATGGCGATGGTGAGCTCGACGACGCCGAGCCCGGCGCCGAGATGCCCGCCGGTGACCGAGACGGCATCGATCGTCTCCTGGCGCAGCTCCTTGGCGAGCTCCTTGAGCTGGTCGATCGTGAAATTTCGCAGGTCGCGCGGCTCTTTCACCTGATCGAGGATCGGTGTGTTGGTCTTGCTCGTCACGTTCTCCTCCCCCTACGCCCGTCGCGCGATCACGAAACGGGCGAGTTCGGCTAGAGGTTCCGCTTTTTCGCCAAAAATAGCAAGGCTGGAAACCGCGCCATGGACCAGCCTTTGCGCCTCTTTGCGAGCATTTTCAATGCCTAAGAGAGAAACAAAGGTGGCCTTTCCAAGGGCTGCATCCTTGCCGACCTTCTTGCCGACTTCGGCTTCGCTGCCCTCGGCATCGAGGAGATCGTCGGCGATCTGAAAGGCGAGGCCCAAATCTTCCGCGTAAGCGAGAAGTGCCTGGCGCGGGCCGCTCGAAGCCTTGCCGAGGATGGCGCCGGCCTCGCAACTGAAGGCGAAGAGGGCACCCGTCTTCATGCGCTGGAGGCGCTTGATTTCCTCGAGGGCGAGGCTGCGCGTCTCGGCCTCGAGGTCGCACATCTGTCCGCCCACCATGCCCTCGGCACCCGCGGCCTTGGCGAGTGCGGCGACGAGGGCCACGCGCACGGCGGCTTCGGGATGGGTCGCCTCGCCTGCCAGCACCTCGAAGGCGAGCGTCAAGAGGCCGTCGCCCGCGAGGATCGCCGTCGCCTCATCGAACTCGATGTGGCAGGTCGGCCGCCCGCGGCGCAGCTCGTCGTCGTCCATGGCGGGAAGATCGTCGTGCACCAGTGAGTAGCAGTGGACGAGCTCGACGGCTGCTGCGGCACGGGCGGCCCAAGGCTCGGGCACGCCGAAGAGTTTCGCCCCCTGGATGACGAGGAAGGGCCGGAGCCGCTTGCCCCCGCCGAGCGTGGCATAGCGCATGGCCGCGAAGACGCGCGCCTCGGGTCCGCCGTCCTTGGGCAGGACACCAGCGAGGGTCGCCTCCACGACCGCGGCCGAGGCGGCCAAGGCAGCGTCGAATGCGCGCAAGCTGATCCCCTCAGTTGACGTCGACCGGCTCGAGGCCGGCGGGTCCCTCCGGGCTGAGCACGATCTTGTCGACCTTGGCGCGCGCCTCGGCGAGCTTCGCCTCGCAATGGCGCTTCAATGCCGCCCCCCTTGCATAGGCCTTGATCGCCTCCTCGAGCTTGCCTTTGCCCTCCTCGAGCTGGCGCACGATGGCCTCGAGCTCGGCGAGCGCGTCTTCGAAGCTGAGCTTCGCGATGTCGGCCGGAATCGGGTTGTCGACCATGCCAATCCCTTCGCCAGTCCCTTCGATCGGGCGCCGGACTATAGTCAGCCGCGCACGGCGGAGCAAGAAGACCCGGGAGGCGGTTGTGGGTCAGTTTCACCTCATCCTTCGAGACGGCCGCGTCGCGGCCTCCTCAGGATGAGGTGAAACCCTAGCTCCAAGTCCTCATCCTGAGGAGCGTCGCACTTGCGACGCGTCTCGAAGGATGGGGACTTGGGCAACGTGACTCACTACCCGGAAGACCGGCGCGGGCATCGCACAGCACCTTGCTCCATGAGGTCCGCTTGGCACGCTCCCCACTCACCCCGCCATCAGCGCGTCGACGTGCGCGGCGACCGAGTTTGCGAGCGCGCGCAAGTCGTAGCCGCCCTCGAGCGAGGAGACGACCCGGCTCTTGGCGTGGCGCTCGGCGAGCTCGCAGAGCTTGCGCGTCACCCAGGCGTAATCCTCCTCGACAAGGTTCAAGGAGCCGAGCGGGTCGCGCAAGTGCGCATCGAAGCCCGCCGAGATGAGCACGAGCTCGGGCTTGAACGCGTCCAATGCGGGCAGCACCTGGCGCTCGAGCGCGGCACGGAACTCGGCCGAGCCCGAGAAGGGGGCCAAGGGGGCGTTCACGATGTTGTTGGCGATGCCGCGCTCGTGGGCCTGGCCGGTGCCGGGATAAAGCGGCCATTGATGGGTCGAGGCATAGAAATAGTCGGGGTCCGCCTCGAAGGCGGCCTGCGTGCCGTTGCCGTGATGGACGTCGAAATCGACGACGGCGACGCGCCGCAAGCCGTGGACGGCGCGCGCGTGGGCGGCACCGATCGCTACGTTGTTGAAGAGGCAGAAGCCCATCGCGTGCTCGGGCTCGGCGTGGTGGCCGGGCGGGCGCACGGCACAGAAGGCGTTCCGCGCCTCGCCCTCTACCACCGCATCGACCGCGGCACAGACGGCACCGGCCGCCCTCAGCGCCGCCTCGCCCGAGCCCGGCGAGACGATGGTGTCCGCATCGAGGCCGGCCCAGCCCTCCTTGGGAATCTGCTCCAGCACCCAGTCGATGTAGCGCGCGCCATGAACACGGGCGATCTGGGCCTTCTCGGCGCGCGGCGCCTCGCGCCGCTCGAGCAGTTGGAAGGCCTCGCGTTCAAGGGCGGCATGGATGGCGCGCAAGCGCTCCGGCCGCTCGGGGTGATGGGGGCCGGGGTCGTGCGCGAGAAAAGCGGGATGGGTGTAAAGCAGCGTCGTCATGACGATCCCTGCGCGGCAGCTCGAGCCAACAATGTCCGGCCGGCACCGGCTTGTCACCAAGAATTGCGCCCCCGCCGGGCGCCCGCAGCACTTGCGCCCTCTGCTCCCTCTGGCGAAGCGCCCGGACGGGAGGCTATAAGGGCGCCATGGAGTGCGATTTCCTCATCGTCGGCGCCGGGATAGCCGGGGCCTCCGCCGGCTACGAGCTCGCCGCGCGCGGCCGCGTCATCCTCCTCGAGCGCGAGAGCCAGCCGGGCTATCACTCGACCGGGCGCTCCGCCGCCATGTACATCGAGAGCTACGGCAATGCGCCCGTGCGCGCGATCACCGCGGCGAGCCGCGCCTTTCTCGAGCATCCGCCCGCGGGCTTTGCAGGGTCCCCCCTGCTCTCGCCGCGCGGGGTGCTCTACCTCGCGCGCAAGGACCAGATGGCCAAGCTCGAGCGCGAATACGCCGAGCTCAAGAAGGATGCGCCTGGCCTGAGGCGGCTTACGAAAAGGGAGGCGCTGGCGCTCTTCCCGCTTATCCACATCGATTACGTGGAAGCAGCACTCTTCGATGCCGATGCCATGGACCTGGACGTGCACGCCGTCCACCAGGGCTTCCTCAAGGGCCTCAAGGCACGCGGCGGACAGGTCGTGACGTCGGCCGAGCTCACCGCGGCCGAGCGCAAGGGCGGCCTGTGGCACGTGCGCACCCCGGCCGGAGACTTCTCCGCTCCCGTGCTGATCAACGCGGCCGGCGCCTGGGCCGATGTGCTTGCCGCGCGCATCGGCGCCAAGCCCATCGCGATCGTGCCCAAGCGGCGCACGGCCTTCATCTTCGACCCGCCGCAGGGAGCCAAGATCGAGGGCTGGCCGGTCGCCGCCGACGTGGACGAGCAGTTCTATCTCAAGCCCGAAGCCGGCAAGTTCCTCGGCTCGCCCGCGGACGAGACCCCGGTCGAGCCGCAGGACATCCAGCCCGAGGAGCTCGACATCGCCATCGCCGCCGACCGCATCGAAAAGGCCATCACCTTCAAGATCGCGCGCATCGCGCGCCGCTGGGCGGGCCTCAGGAGCTTCGTCGCGGACAAGACGCTGGTGGCCGGCTTCGCCGCCGATGCGGAGGGCTTCTTCTGGCTCGCCGGGCAAGGCGGCTACGGCATCCAGACCTCGCCCGCCATGGGCCGCATCGCCGCCGCCCTCGCGACCGGCGGCCCACTCCCGGCGGACGTGGCCACGCGCGGCGTCACCGAGGTGCAGCTCGCGCCGGCGCGCTGCCAGACGGCGGCGAGCCACTGATCCGCGTCATCCGCCAGCCTTGCGGATGTGGAAGACATAGACCTCGCCTTCCTGGCGGGAGGCGAGGAGCGTGTCGCCCGTGGCGGCGCAGAAGGCCGCGAAATCCTTGACCGAGCCGGGATCGGTCGCCAGCACCTCCAGCACTTGGCCAGCCGCGAGCTCCTTCATCGCGCGCCGCGCCTTGAGCACGGGGAGCGGG
>DATEQI010000513.1:0-11891 GCA_035272805.1 Alphaproteobacteria bacterium
ACAGCGGCATCGTGGCGCAAGCGCTCAACCTCGCGAGCGGGATCACCTCCCTCGACCTCGCCGCCTCCCAGCGCGCCGGCACTTCGGCCCTGCTCGCCGCCCTCCAGGCAGCCGCCGGCGGCGGCGGGCCGGTGCTGCTGATAGCAAGCGACAAGCGGCGCGCCAAGTCGGCGAGCAAGGAGGAGCTCACCTACGGCGACGGTGCCGCGGCCTTCCTCCTCGGCGCCGGCACGCTCGCCGCGCGTTTGCTCGCGAGCCACTCCGAGACCATCGATTTCGTCGACCACTACCGCGGCCACGGCCGCGACTTCGATTACGCCTGGGAGGAGCGCTGGATCCGCGACGAGGGTTACCTCAAGATCGTGCCGCAGGTCTTGGCCGGCCTCTTCGCCAAGAGCGGGCAGGCACCCGGGAGCATCGCGCACTTCTGCATGCCGAGTGCGATGGCGCGCGTGGCCCTTGCGGTCGCCAAGAAGGCCGGGCTTCCCGAGGCGAGCGTGCGCGACAACCTCCAGGCCGTGTGCGGCGAGACCGGGACGGCGCACCCGCTCATCATGCTCGCCGCGGCACTCGAGGAGGCCAAGCCCGGCGAGCGCATCCTGGTGACGAGCTTCGGCCAGGGTGCGGACGCGCTCCTCTTCGAGGCGACCGACGCACTTGCCGGGCTGCGGCCGAGCCGCGGCGTTGCGGGCTCGCTCGCGCGGCGCAAGGAGGAGAGCAATTACCAGAAATACCTCGCCTTCAACGACCTCGTCGCGATCGAGCGCGGCCTGCGCGCGGAACTCGACAGGCAAACCGCACTCTCCACACTCTACCGCAAGCGCGACATGCTGCTCGGGCTCGTGGGCGGGCGCTGCAGCGTGTGCGGCACGCTCCAGTTTCCCAAGTCCAACATGTGCGTCAACCCCAACTGCAACGCGGTCGGCACGCAAGACGACCAGCCCTTCGCCGATCTCTCGGGCCGCGTCATGTCCTTCACCGCCGACCAGCTCACCTACACGCCCGACCCGCCCCAGCTCTACGGCATGGTGACTTTCGCCGAGGGCGGGCGGATGATGCTGGACTTCACCGACGCGGATGCGGCCGGGATCGATGTGGGCCTTGCCATGCGCATGGTCTTCCGCGTCAAGGAGGTCGACTCGGCGCGCGGCTTCACGCGCTATTTCTGGAAGGCCACGCCGGCCTGATTAGTATCGTCATTGCGAGGAGGCGAAGCCGACGAAGCAATCCAGAACATTTTTGCGGAAAGCTGGATTGCTTCGCCTTCGGCTCGCAATGACGGCGGGAAAATAGGAGGATGGTGCGATGGCGACGGGAATCAAGGACAAGGTGGCGATCCTCGGCATGGGCTGCTCCAAGTTCGGCGAGCGCTGGGACAAGGAGGCCGACGACCTGATGCTCGAGGCCTTCGCCGAGGCGATCAAGGACGCGGGCATCGAGAAGAACCAGATCCAGGCGGCGTGGCTCGCCACCGCGATCGAGGAGGCCCATGTCGGCAAGTCGGGCATTCCGCTCGCGATCGCGCTGCGGCTCCCCTACATCCCGGTGACGCGGGTGGAGAACTACTGCGCCTCGGGCTCGGAGGCCTTCCGCGGTGCGGTCTATGCCGTCGCCTCGGGGGCCGTCGACATCGCGCTTGCCCTCGGCGTGGAGAAGCTCAAGGACACCGGCTACGGCGGGCTCCCCCAGCGCAGCCGCGGCGTGCTCAACAGCATGTATTGGGCCAACGTCTCGGCTCCCGGCAGCTTCGCCCAGCTCGCCTCCGCCTACCGCGCCAAGCACAAGAAGCCGCTCGAGGAGCTCAAGCGCGCGATGGCGCACATCTCGGTCAAGAGCCACGACAATGGTGCCCGCAACCCCAAGGCGCACCTGCGCAACAAGATCGCCATCTCGACCGTGCTCGAGGCCCCCATGGTCGCCTCTCCGCTCGGGCTCTACGACTGCTGCGGGGTGAGCGACGGGGCTGCGTGCGCGATCGTGACCACGCCCGAGATCGCGCGCACGCACGGCAAGGGCGACCTCATCACGGTGAAGGCGCTCCAGCTCGCCGTCTCGAACGGCACCGAGGTGCAGCACAATTCGTGGGACGGCAGCTATTTCGCGACCACGCGCATCGCCGCCAAGCGCGCCTACGAGGAGGCCGGCATCAAGAGCCCGCGCGACGAGCTCTCGCTCATCGAGGTGCACGACTGCTTCTCGATCACCGAGCTCGTCACCATGGAGGACCTGCACATCTCGCCCGAAGGGGGTGCGGTCAAGGACGTGCTCGACGGCTTCTACGACGCGGACGGCCGCATGCCCTGCCAGATCGACGGCGGGCTCAAATGCTTCGGCCATCCCATCGGCGCCTCGGGCCTGCGCATGCTCTACGAGCATTATCTGCAGTTCCAGGGCCGCGCGGGCGAGCGCCAGCGCAAGGACGAGCCGCGCCTCGGCCTCACGCACAATCTCGGCGGCTTTCCGCACCAGAACGTCTCCTCGGTCGTCATCGTCGGGCGGCAGTAAGGGCGATCGGCGGAGAGGAGTGGATGAAGCGTACCAGCGTTGACCGGAGGATCGGCCATGCGGATCGATGCCTACACGCACTTCTTCCCGAAGAAGTTCTTCGACAAGATGCTCGAGGTCGCCGGCGACTACAAAGACATGGGCAAACGCGTGCGCGCGATCCCCGCACTCTACGACGTCGACGTTCGCAAGAAGATCGTCGACGGCCACAAGGACTATGCGCAAATCCTGTCCTACCCGCAGCCGCCGGTCGAGACCTTCGCCAAGAGCCCGGCTGAGATCGACGAATTCATCCGCATGATCAACGACGGCTACGCCGAATTGTGCGCCAAGGAGCACGACCATTTCCCCGGCTGGGTGGCGCACATATCGCTCGATTCGCCCGACGCCGGCGTGGCCGAGGCCGAGCGCGCAATCAACCAGCTCGGCGCGCTCGGCGTGCAGATCTACACCAACGTCGCCGGCAAGCCGCTCGATCGGCCGCAATACCTGCCCTTCTGGAAGAAGATGAACGAGCTCGGCAAGCCGGTGTGGATGCATCCCGCGCGCGGCGCCAGCATGCCGGACTACCTCGACGAGAAGAAGTCGCTGTACGAGATCTGGTGGACATTCGGCTGGTCGTACGAGACCGCGACCGCGATGGCGCGGCTGGTGTTCTCCAAGATCATGGACAACCACCCCAACCTGAAGATCATCACGCACCATTTCGGCGGCATCGTGCCGATGCTCGAAGGCCGCATCGGGCCGGGCTGGGACGTGCTCGGCTCGCGCACGACCGACGAGGACTACGTCGCGCTGCGCAAGAGCCTGAAGAAGCGCCCGCTCGACTATTTCAAAGAGGACTTCTACGCCGATACCGCGGTCTTCGGCGGCGTGCCGGCGACCAAGTGCGGCCTGGAATTCTTCCCCCTCGACAAGATCGTGTTCGCCTCCGACTGCCCCTTCGACCCCGAGAACGGGACGATGTATCCGCGCGAGACCTTGCGTATTCTCGAGTCGCTCGACCTCGACAAGGAAACCAGCGACAAGATCTTCCACAAGAATCTCGAGCGCATCACCGGCCATAAGTTGTTCAATTGAACGCGGCGCGAGCCGGGAATGTCGTCCGGGCTTTGATCTACATCAATTGAGCGCTCGCTCGGGATTGATAGCCTTCGCAACGGTCGATTTCGGGTAATGGGTCAGTTTCACCCCATCCTTCGAGACGCCGCCGGCGGCGGCTCCTCAGGATGAGGTGAAACCCCAACCACGGAGTCCTCATCCTGAGGAGCGTCGCGCACGCGACGCGTCTCGAAGGATGAGGATTGAGCCAATCAGTCTCGATCGAGCGGCCGAAAGGCGCGAAGGAGGCGGTTCCATGCTGCCGGGTTGCACGCCATGGCCGGTCGAGCTGGGCGAGCGCTATCGCCGCAAGGGCTACTGGGAGGACATCACGCTCGGTGAAATGCTGAGCCGCTCGGCGCACGCCCGTCCCGACAAGCCGGCTCTCGTCTTCGCCGACCGGCGCATCAGCTATCGCGAGCTCGTCGACACCAGCGAGCGCCTGGCCGCCGGCCTCAGTGCCGCGGGGCTCGCCTCGCGCGAGCGCGTGGTGCTCCACCTTCCCAACATCCCCGAGATCGTCTACGCGTTCCTGGCACTGATGACGATCGGCGCGATCCCGGTCATGGCCTTGCCGTCTCACCGGCTGACGGAGATGCGGCATCTGGTGAAGCGCTCGAAGGCCGTGGGCTACGTCATCCCGGCGACCTTCCGCGCCTTCGATTTCCGCCCCATGGCGGATCAGCTTTGCGCCGAGTTCGAGCGCCTGCGCCACGTCTTCGTCGCGGGTGCCGCCAATGCCGGGCAGAGGAGCCTCGACGACACGCTGGGCGCGGGCTCGGCAGGCGGCGGCGGGAGCGCACCACGGCCGGATCCCGGCGACGTGGCCCTCATGCTGCTCTCCGGCGGCACCACCGGTCTGCCGAAGCTCATCCCGCGCACGCACAACGACTATGTCTGCAACTGCAAGCTCAGCGGCCGCATTGCCGGAATGAGCGAGGACACCGTCTTCCTCGCGGTGCTGCCGATCGCGCACAACTACACGCTGGCGTCTCCGGGCATCCTGGCGACGCTCGCCTATGGCGGCACCGTCGTGATAGCACCCGGCACGGCGGCCGACGTGGTTCTGCCGCTCGTCGAGCGCGAGCGCGTCACCCACGTCGCCGCGGCGGTGCCGCTCATCGTCAACTGGCTCAATCATCCGGGCCGCGCCCGCTACGACACGCGCTCGCTCCAGGTCATCCAGAACGGCGGCGCGCGTCTGGCACCCGAGCTGCGCCGGCGCGTGCGGCAGGAGTTCGGCTGCCGCTTCCAGGAGATCTACGGCACCGGCGAGGGACTGCTCAACATGACCCGGCTCGACGATGAGGAGGAGCTGGTGCTGACGAGCTCCGGCGCTCCCGTCTCAGACGACGACGAGATCAGGGTGGTCGACGACCAAGGACGGGACCTGCCCGATGGGCAATCGGGAGAGCTCATCTGCCGCGGCCCCTATACCATCCGCGGCTATTACGACGACCCCGACGCCGACGCCAAGGGCTTCACCGCCGACGGCTTCTATCGCATGGGCGACGTCGCCCACAAGCTCGGCCGCTACGTCTACACCGAGGGGCGCAAGAAGGACGTGATCAATCGCGGCGGCGAGAAGATCAGCTCGGAGGAGGTCGAGAACCTCATCCTCGCCCATGCCAAGGTCGAGAACGTGTGCATCGTGGCGATGCCGGACGAGGTCTATGGCGAGCGCGCCTGCGCCTTCGTCGTGCCCAAAGCCGACCAGACGCTCGGCTTCCGCGAGCTCATCGATTTTCTCTCCAGCCAACAGATCGCGAAATTCAAGCTCCCCGAGCGGCTCGAGCTGGTCGAGGGCTTCCCCCTCAGCCCCGCCGGCAAGATCCTGCGCCGCGAGCTGCGCGCGATCATCGAGCGGAAGCTCGCGGCGGAGCGCGCGCAAAGCAGGGAGACGAGGTGAGGTCCATGACAGCACGGCCCGGCGAGACGCAACTGCCCCATCTCTTCGAGCCGGTCAGCTGGGCCGGCTTCCCCATCAAGAACCGGATCAAGTACGGCGCCTGCTGCGTCTCCAACTACAACACCCGCGACGGCTTCGTCAGCGAGCGCGAGCTCGCGCGCACCAAGGTGATCGCCGGCACGGGCTGCGGCATCATCACCAACCAGGGCGCCTATCCCGACCCGCTCGGCGAGGGCAAGGCCTATTTCAGCCAGCTCGCCCTCTTCGACGACAAATTCATCCCGCAGTTCGAGAAGATCGCCGGCTACATCCACGACGGCGGCGCCGTCGCCATCCAGCAGATCCTGCATGCCGGACGCTATGGCGGCATCGATCTCGGCTACTGCATCCAGCCCTCCGTCGTGCCGCAGACGCTGCCGCATTTCCGGCCGCCGCGCGAGATCACGAAGGAGCAGATCCGCGAAACCATCGAGCAGCACGCCGAGGCGGCGAAGCGCGCGCTCAAGGCCGGGTTCGACGGCACCGAGATCACCAGCTTCATGGGCTACCTCTTGGCCACCTTCAATTCGAAATTCACCAATCGCCGCACCGACGAGTACGGCGGCTCGATCGCCAATCGCGGGCGCTTCATGCGCGAGCTGATCTACGCCATCAAGGCGGCGACGGGGGACAGCCACCCGCTCGTCGTCCGGCTCAGCGGCGCCGAGCTGATGGATCGCTGGGGCGGCAACGACGAGGACGAGTGCTTGGCACTGATGCAGCAGGCGGCGGAGTGCGGCGTCGACATGATCAGCGTCACCGTGGGGTGGCAGGAGGCTCCCGACTCCTCGATCGGCCGGGACGTGCCGCCCGGCCATTGGAACCGGCTCGCGGCGCGGGCGAAGCAGCTGCTGCCCGACACGCCGATCGCCTTCGGCGTCCGTCTCCCCGATCCGATCATGGCCGAGCGATGCCTCGCCGAGGGGCAATTCGATTTCTGGGAGGTGTGCCGTCCGCTCTTGGCCGACCCGGATCTGGTGAGGAAGGCGGCGGAGGCGCGCCTGGACGAGGTCAAGCGCTGCGTCGGCTCGCTCAATTGCCTCTCGCGGCTGTTTCGCGATCTGCCCTATACCTGCACGGTGGACCCGGCGCTGGGTCATGAGGTCGAGCCCGAGTACCAGATCACGCCCGCCGCGGTTGAGAAGAAGATCATGATCATCGGCGCCGGCCCCGCGGGCATGGAATGCGCCATCGCCGCGACCCGGCGCGGGCATCGTGTGACCGTCTACGAGCGCGCCGAGCGGATCGGCGGCAGCCTGCTCGGCTATGCCGCGCACGATCTCGCGCACAAGGACGACCTCGCGAGCGTCGCCGAGTATTATCGCGTCATGGCGGCGAAGCTCGGCATCGAGGTGCGGCTCGGCACCGCGGTCGATCCCAAGATGATGCGCAGCGTTCTCCACCAATTCGACGCTGCCGTCGTCGCCGCGGGCGCGCGGGTCGATTTGCAGGCCCTACCCGCTCCGGAGGAGGAGGGCCTCCTCGTGGAGGCGATCGACTTTGCGCTCTGGGAACGGCGGCCCGGGCGGCGCTTCGTGGTGCTCGGCGGCGGCAAGGTCGGACTCACGCTCGCGGAGTCGCTCAAGGCGTCCGGCGCGGAGGTCGTCGTCGTCGAGCGCGAGCGGCGCATTGCCGGCGACGTCATGCCGTCATGGAAGTGGCGCCACGCCGCCTGGATCGAGGAATTGGACATCCCGACCATGACCGGTTGCCGCGTCACCCGCATCGCCAAGGACGGTGTCACGGTGGTCGACGGCAAGGGCCGCGAGACGACGCTGCCGGCGGACACGGTCATCGCCGCATCGCCCGTGCGCGGCAACCAGGAGCTCTTCGCCGAGCTCGAATGGTCGATCGACGAGCTCCATGGCTGCGGCGACGCCATGGTGCCGCGCGGCCTGACGCAGGCCATTCACGACGGCTACCGGCTCGGCTGCCGGCTCTAGGGGATGCGCATGGAGGCACAGGCGCAGTGGGGCGCGGAGTTGGACATCGCCGGTTGGCAGGCGCTGCTCGAGCGCCATGCCGCGATCTTCGCCGGCATGCTGCCGGGCTCGCGCATCGCGCTGTTGCCGGAGGAGGATTTCGAATCGCCGGCGGCGATGATGCTGGTCTGGGAAGCGACCGGGAACGCCATGGTGGCGGACTATCGTCCCTTTCCCGGCTTCGCGGAGGTCGAGGTCGACCTCCTCTTCATCGCCGATGGCGAGACCCTGCGCCGGCTGCACGACAGCACCAATCCCGCACCGTTGGCCGAGCTCAAGCGCAAGGTCCGGCGCCGGGAGACGCTGCTTTACGTGGTCAAGCCCCGGGCGGCACTCTTGGAGCTCGGCTATGAGGAGTTCCTCGACTCCCTCGGGCTCGCCTTCATGGGTGCCTGCCGCTGAGCGGCGGCGGGAAGGGCGAGGGAGATGATCTTCCTTAATCCCACCGGCGCGCCCGAGCTCGGCTGCAACGAATGCGGTTGCCGCTGGTTCGATCGCATGACCAATCGCTGCTACGAGTGCGGTGCGGACGTGCCCGAGCGCGACGTCGCCGAATTCCAGGCCGCCCTCGAGGCCTTCGCAGCCGCCCGGCGGAAGCCTGCGCAGTAGCTCGGTTGCGTCGCTCTTAAATACACTCGTCATTGCGAGGCGCCCGAAGGGCGCCGAAGCAATCCAGAGAGGGGCCCGCAACAAGCTCGCTGCCCCGGCGTACGCCGGGGTTCGCCTTCGGCTCGCAATGACGCTTATTCCCAGGTGGGACGAACCTCAAAATCGGGACACTACGGTAACGCGCAGCTCCAGGCTTGGATTTCGCAACTGCCGCCGCCGTCGGCCTTGAGCGTTTTCCTCGGCGTGGTGGCGCAGCCTGCGCCAGCACGGCCCAAGTCCGGAAAGGAAAAGCTCGAAGGACTCTGCGGCGTGAAGATGTCTCAGATGCGCCGGCCCGTCTTCTCCCAATAGGGATCGCGCAGCGCGCGCTTCTTGATCTTGCCCGAATCCTCGCGCGGCAGTGCCGGACGGATCTCGACCCGGCGCGGCAGCTTGTAGTCGGCGAGCCGGGTGCTAAGCGCCGCGATCACCTGCTCGGGCCGCAGCACCGCACCCTCCGCCGGCGCTATCACGGCCATGACGCTCTCGCCGAACTCCGCGTCCGGGATGCCGAAGACGGCACAATCGCCCACCCCGGGGAGCGCGTGGATCGCCGCCTCGATCTCGGCGGGATAGATGTTGGCCCCGCCCGAGATGATCATGTCCCGCTTGCGGTCGCAGAGATAGAGATAGCCGTCGCGATCGAAATAGCCGACATCGCCGACCGTGATCAGGCCATCGCGCTCGATGAGGCGGCGCTCGTCGGGTTGGTTCTGATAGGTGAAGTCGGGATAGGCGTGGACGCGGACATAGAGCTCGCCCTCCCTCCCCCGCGCCACCTCGCGCCCCCCCTCATCGAGCACCTTGACGACGGCGCCCTCGACCGCGCGGCCGACGGTGCCGCGGTGGGCGAGCCACTCGGCGCTGTCGCAGAAGGTGACCGGGCCGGTCTCGGTGGCGCCGTAGAACTCCACGAGGGCACCGCTCCACCACTCGATCATCGCCCCTTTCACCTCGGGCGGACAAGGGGCGGCCGCGTGCACCACGCACTCGAGCGAGGAGACGTCGTAGCGCCGGCGCACCCGCTCGGGCAGGTTGAGGAGCCGCACGAACATCGTCGGCACCATGAAGGCGTGGCTGATGCGGTGGCGCTCGACGAGTGCCAGGAACACCTCGGCATCGAAGCGCGGCATGAGCGCCACGAGCCCGCCCATGCGCGCGGCATTGAGCGCATAGGCGTTGGGCGCGCTGTGATAGAGCGGCCCGGGGATGAGCGCGCGCATGCCCGGCCGGAAGCCGTAGACGCGGGCGCGCAAGGCCTGGAGCGCCGCGAGCTCGACGGGCGTCGGGCGGAAACGCCGCACGCCCTTGGGCACGCCCGTGGTGCCCGAGGTGTAAATCATGCTCTCGCACGGCGGGGGTGCCGGCGCCTCGCTCGGCGCCTGCGCCTCGACCCAGTCGTCCCAGGAGACTTGACCGCTGGGCAGGTGGGCTTCGTCACCCGCAATCCCGTAGGCCGCGCAAAGCGCGGACGGGGTCGGCACGATCAACGCCCTAAGGCCGGGAGCGGCGGCGTTGCGCATGCGGGGCCAGAGATCGGCATGGACGACGAGCACGCGCGCGCCGCTGTCCTTGAGGACATAAGCGACCTCCTCCTCCTTGAAATGCCAGTTGATCGGCACCGCGTAGGCGCCGCGGCGGAGGGCGGCGAGACTCGCCTCGAGGAAGGGCGCGTCGTTGCGCATCAATATGGCAACGGTGTCGCCCTCGCCGATGCCGAGGCGCGCGAGGCCGCCCGCCGCCTTCGCCACGCGCGTCGCCAAGGCCTCCCATGTGAGGTGGTCGGCACCGCTCAAGAGGCCGCGAAACTCGCGCATGGCTCCCCTTTAACAGAACGAGCGTTTGACGGCGAGTCCGGCCTTGCTCTAGGACATCCCGAGCATGGATGTCTGCCGGAGGCGTGCTGATGGCCGATTTCATCGAGAGCTATCGCGGCGCGGTCAAGGCCTGGGAGTGCGACAGCTTCGGCCACTTCACCGTGGCCTATTATTTCGAGCGCTTCAGCGAGGCCTCGATCGCGATGCTCGCCGGCTTGCGCGCGCGCGGCCTTCTCTTGGAAGGCGAGGACTGGCGCTCGGCCTCCTTCGTCGCTCGTTTCCAGGAGGAGCTGCGCGCGGGCGACGGGCTGCACATCCTCACTACTGTCGCGGAGCAGAGCGCCGAGCGCTTGCGCTTCGAGCACAGGCTCGTCAACTCCGTGAGCGGTGCCACGGCGACAACCGTCGAGGAGACGCTTTCCCCGAGAGTGCCTGGTGCCGCACCCGAGGAAGGCGTCGCCGCTCAACCGGGCGAAGGCTTCATGGTGGGCTCGCTCGACGTGGTGCGCGCCGCCGAGCTCGACGAGCACGGCGAGCTTTCGCTCGGCGGCTATGTCCACCGCAGCTCGGCCGCCTCGGCCCAGCTCCTCGGTGCCGCCGGCATCACGCCCGAGTACCTGCGCGCGAACCAGCGCGGCTTCGCCACCTTCGAGATCCGCCTCGAGCTTTGCGAGCCGCGGCCGCGCGCGGGTGCGCGCCTCAGGGTCGAGTCCGCACTCGCGCGTCTCGGCAGCTCCTCGCTCCAGATGCTACACCGCATGTGCGAGCTGCCGAGCGGGCGCCTGGCGGCAAGCGGCAGCCAGTCCGGTGCCCATTTCGATCTCGCGACCCGCCGCTCGATCCCCATCCCGCAAGAGCTGCGCGAGCGCGCGGCGGCCTATCTCGTCGGAGAGCGCGACTGAGTCCCGGCGCCGCGCTCGGCCGAGCTCACCCGGCCGCAAACAAACGAGCTTCTGGCCATTCCAACCTTGCGCCAATATAGTGGATGCGATGACGACCCTGGGGGATGTAGCTCGGCGTGCCGGCGTCTCTGCCGCGTCGGCTTCGCGCGTGCTCAACCATCCGGAAAAAGTGCGTCCGGAGCTTCGCGAGCGCGTCATGCACGCGATGGGCGAGCTCGGCTACGTTCGCGATGGGGCCGCGCGTGCGCTGGCGTCGCGCCATTCCCTCATCATCGGCAACGTCGTGCCGACGCTCGGAATCGGAATCTTCGCGGCTGGTGTCCAGGCGCTGCAGCGACGGCTCGAGGAATCCGGCTACCAGCTCCTGGTCGCCGCCAGCCTTTATGACGAAGAGAAGGAGGCGCAGCAGGTCCGCGCCCTCATCGAGCACGGCGTCGAGGGCATCGCGCTGGTCGGCCATCGGCACGCGCCCGAGGTCTATGAGCTGTTGCGGTCGCGCAAGCTTCCCTACGTCAATACCTACCAGTTCGACGCGCAGAATCCGCATCCTTGCATCGGCTTCGACAACCGCAAGGGCGCTTTCGCGCTCACGCGCTATCTCGTCGATCTCGGGCACCGCGCTTTCGGCATCGTCACGGCACCTCCCAGCCTCAACGACCGGATCGCCGCACGGCTCAAGGGCGTCCTCGATTGCCTGGAGACGCACGGCATCGTGGTGCCGCCCTTGCATGTCATGGAGGTGGCACAGACGATCGTCGAAGGCCGCACCGCGACGCGCGCGCTGCTCTCCTCCCATCCCGATCTCACCGCAATCTACTGCACCACCGATACGCTGGCTATCGGCGCGCTTTTCGAGTGCCGCGCGCTCGGCGTTCGGGTCCCGGAGGATGTCTCGGTCGCCGGCTTTTCCGATCTCGAGATAGTATCCCAGCTCGCACCGTCGCTGAGCACGGTCCATATTCCGGCCGACCGCATCGGGAGCCGCACC